>DATNPC010000458.1:0-7939 GCA_036703375.1 Allocoleopsis sp. | reverse complement strand
ACTTCGCCTTGAAAGCAGCGCTGAGCAAATTGAATTGCCTGAGTATATGCGATCGCAATTAAGCTAGCCAGTAGCCCCAATCCCAAGTAGAGCAGCCATTCCCACGGACTACACACTTTATATTCAGGCAAATCGAAAGCTGGATGCACCCCAAAAGTAATCCGAGCAATTAAAGCTGAAACAACAGCCGAGAGAAGAACGAGACTCACCCCTGAGTTAGCAAACATTGTGCCGAGTACTACCTCGACAGCAAAGAAAACTCCTGCAATCGGAGCATTAAATCCTGCTGCCAAGCCCGCTGCTGCACCCGCCCCTAAAAGCAACCGATAGCGTTCTTCAGAAACCTGAAAAACTTGACCGAGTAACATGCCAATATTGGCTCCAATTTCTACACTCGGACTCTCTGGACCTAAAGACGCTCCCGTCCCCAGAGAAACTGAGGCCGCCGACATCTTAATAAACGGTCGTAAAGGAGAAATGGTCTGCGGGTTTTGACGGTTAAAAAACGAAGAGATTCCTTGAGTGAAAAATTCGTGATAATATCGGCGAATTAAGCCAACAATCAAGCCGCCTACGGTAGGAATACCAACTAACGTCCAGGTACCAACAGAAACAATAGTTTCCCCAATATGCTCTAGGCTTAAGATTTTGATGAACTCGATCGCGAAATGAAATAGGATGATAAATAGACCGGTTCCCCCGCCAATGAGCAGAGCATAAATTAAGACAAGAACTCCCGGTGGAGGCTGCAAACGATTGAGGAGGCTAGTCAAGCAATCGGAAAAGGACTTTTGCTCGGTTTGCTGCGGCAAAAGAACCTTGGGTTCAGCAAGGATAGGGGTCATTATAGGGACAGAAACTATAAGAATTTTAGGGCTATCTTAATCTGATACACGAAAACGCCCCACTATCTGGACAGTAGGACAGTTTCTACCTAGCGCTTCATCGGAGAAGACTTAAGCGATCGCCAAGCGCTACTAACTAATTATGCTAGCGCCTCTTTCCGCTCGGTCAGGGGTTGTGGCGGAGCTAATCAGAGGTGGGATGCGAGACCATCCGGTTGCGATCGCGATCGGGAACAGCCGTCCCCCAATGCAGTACAAAGGTACTATAATAGAGGAGTAGGATTCGATCGCCAGTTAACGTCTGAACCCCGCGAAAAATCAAGGTTTTTACTCCATGATGAAGCACTATATCCTCAGCATTAATCCCAATGCACAGTACGAGTGGGATCAGTGCGTTTTACGCGACCCGATTACCGCAGTCCGTCCAGAACTCGCCAGTTTAATCGCTGAAGCGGTGGGACACGAGACGGGTTCTTATCTGGTGGCAGTGAATATTGAAGTTAAAGTCCTCGAAAAAGCGCTGACTCCGCAACCCCAGAAGGTTGCGGTTGATGTGGCAACGGTGAGTGTCAATCCACAGCCGTCAGAGATGGTTGCTTAGACCAAGACTATAGTCCTGCATAAGAGGGCGCTAAAAACTGTTGCTTTCAAGACTGGGAATGTCTCTAAGCGCCCCTCTCGCTTTCAATATCAAGGATGGAATTGTTTGACTCTTAATGTCTGACGTTTGCTGCCTCCGATCTTGCACTAGTCGCAATAACCCGCCAGGGGTTTAAACCCCTGGCTAATAGCTCAAGTCGTCTAAAGACGACGGGATAAGAATTTTAGTCCACTAAGCGTGGACTTGAGCTAAAAGCCTGTGAACTGAAGTTCTTGATGGGTTACGAGGCTAATTGAGAATGGTGCAAGACCTCAGCTGAGGTACTCCAGCATCGCACTCTTATCTCAAGAGTGAGAGTCCCTCATGCTCTCTAACTGGACAACGAGTGTCCTGACTAGTACTCTTTTTTTGAACGGATAACTATGAGATTAAGTGAGTATCCCGCCGCGATCGCACAAGCGGCACAAGTGGTTAATGAATTAGATGGTCAAATTACCGCCGTTGGGCAGCACATTGCCCGTTTAGAAGGCAAGGCAGACCGCACTGCTGCGTTTGAGCAAGGTTTGAAAAATGAAGACCAGCGCCGAGGCCGTCGATTTGAAATACTCTGCGTTGACCAGGAATATCAGACCGCGCAGAATACCTTGATGCGCTTGATGTCGGAGAAAGCGAATGCGATTTCTCACCTGGAATACCTGCGTAACCAGTTTAGCGTTGCCAAGCTGGAAGCGAGAATGGCGATCGCACAGCAACTCGTTGGACTTGAATCCCGCGATTTGGTGGGTGTGTAACAGTTTCCCGATGCTGCCTCTTCGTTAAAGTTAGGGGTGACGCATGCGTCACCCCTACAAAGGGTGCATTTGCTGGCATCGAGATGTACCCGCTAAAGCAACAGTTTTATTGTTTTTCTTAGATTTTTCAAAAAGCTTTATAGTATTTTATGTTAATTCTAAGTTAATTAGAAATTAATCAGGAGATTGAAAGGTATTCTCTCCTATTTTAACTCATTTTATTTAAAGTCAATACTCAGTCATTAGCCTTGACATATAAGAGTTTTGAGCTAATATAGTTGACCTTCAATTGGGCAACACGGGCAAAATCTAAAACTTAAAAACTTGTTTAAGAAATAGCATAAATACTTACAGATTTTACTGAACTTGCTACGCTGAAAGTAGGAATAAATCCTGTAAACCTACTGGGGTTTAGCAATATGACAGTTGTGCAATGGGAAGGCTTTACTTCCGGTCAATGGACGCAACAGATCGATGTCCGAGATTTTATTCAAAGCAATTACACCCCATACACAGGAGACGAGTCTTTTTTAGCCAATCCCACGGAACAGACTGAGACGTTGTGGGATAAAGTGAAATTCTTGATGCAGCAAGAGAGGGAACAGGGCGTTTTGGATACGGATACCAAAGTGGTATCGACCATCACCTCTCATGCACCGGGCTACATTGCTCAGGAATTAGAGCAAATTGTGGGATTGCAAACGGATAAACCCCTGAAGCGAGCGATTATGCCTTTGGGCGGTATCCGCGTGGTGAAAGCTTCGTTGGAAGCATACGGTTATCAACTCGACCCGCAAACCGAAGAGATTTTTACCAAGTATCGGAAAACTCATAACGACGGTGTTTTCGCCGCTTACACCCGCGAGATGAGGAAGGCGCGACATTCGGGGATTATTACAGGGTTGCCCGATGCCTACGGGCGCGGTCGGATTATTGGGGACTACCGCCGAGTGGCGTTGTATGGTGTAGACCGCTTGATTGCCGATAAGAAAGAGCAACTGGACTCGCTGGAACTCGATGTGATGGACGAGTCGGTGATTCGCTTGCGGGAAGAAATTACCGAGCAGATTCGCGCTTTGGGCGAACTCAAAGCAATGGCAGCCAGCTATGGCTTTGATATTAGCCAACCGGCAGCTAATGCCAAAGAAGCGGTGCAATGGACTTACTTTGCTTATTTGGGTGCCGTGAAAGAGCAAAACGGGGCGGCAATGTCGTTGGGACGGGTTTCCACGTTCCTGGATATTTATTGCGATCGCGATCTCAAAAACGGTACGCTGACGGAAGCCGAAGTCCAAGAGATCATCGACCATTTCGTGATGAAGCTGCGGATGGTGCGCTTTTTGCGGACGCCGGACTATAACGAACTGTTCTCCGGCGACCCCACTTGGGTCACGGAATCGATTGGTGGTATTGGGTTAGATGGTCGTCCTCTGGTGACGAAGACGAGTTTCCGCTTCCTGCACACCCTGTCTAACCTCGGCCCTGCACCAGAACCGAATTTAACCGTTCTGTGGTCGGAGCAACTGCCAGTTAATTTCAAGCGTTACTGCGCCAAAGTTTCAGCCGAAACTTGCTCGCTTCAATACGAAAACGACGACTTGATGCGTCCTGAATATGGCGATGACTACGGAATTGCCTGCTGCGTCTCGGCGATGCGAATTGGTCAGCAGATGCAGTTTTTCGGTGCGCGTGCCAACTTAGCCAAAGCGCTGCTGTATGCCATTAATGGCGGCAAGGATGAAAAAGCAGGCGAGCAAGTTGGGCCTGCACTGGCACCGATTACCTCAGACTATTTGGACTATGACGAGGTGATGGCGAAGTTTGATGTGTTGATGGATTGGCTGGCTAAGCTTTACATCAATACGTTGAATGTCATCCACTACATGCACGACAAGTACTGCTACGAACGCTTGGAAATGGCGTTACATGACAGGGATATCTTGAGGACGATGGCCTGTGGTGTCGCTGGTTTGTCAGTGGTGGCGGATGCGTTGTCGGCCATTAAATTTGCCAAGGTGAAGGTTATCCGCAACGAAAGTGGTTTGGCAGTAGATTACCAAGTTGAAGGCGATTATCCCAAGTATGGGAATAACGACGAGCGAGTGGATAGCATTGCCGCGAACTTAGTTACAACGTTCATGAATAAACTGCGCCAGCAGAAGACGTATCGGAATGCGGTGCCAACTCAGTCCGTACTGACGATTACCTCGAACGTGGTGTACGGCAAGAAGACGGGCAACACGCCAGACGGACGCAAAGCGGGTCAACCGTTTGCACCGGGGGCGAACCCCATGCACGGACGGGATACGAAAGGTGCGATCGCATCGCTTGCTTCTGTTGCTAAACTGCCTTACGAACACGCTCAAGATGGCATTTCCTACACGTTCTCGATCGTGCCACAGGCGTTAGGGAAGACGGCAGCTGACAGAACGAACAATTTAGTGGGCATGCTCGATGGTTATTTCCACGATGGCGGTCATCATATCAACGTTAACGTTCTCGATCGCGAAACCTTATTAGATGCGATGGAGCATCCGGAACAGTATCCGCAACTGACTATTCGGGTATCTGGGTATGCCGTGAACTTTATTAAGTTAACTCGCGAGCAACAATTGGATGTGATTGAGCGGACATTCCACGATCGCATTTAGAGACGAAAGCCCGATTTCTCATATTTATTGGTTGACGATTACTGGTTTGAGACGAACCACAGAGGCGTCGAGTTCGCAGAGTGGATCGAGTTTGGTTAAAGAGAGTTGCAGAGACGGAGCGATCGCTATCTTCAGTGAAAGAATATAAATGACAAGAAAAGTCCGAACACGATTTTACCGTGCAAAGGGGGCGAAATCAATGTCATCTATCAATCTTCTAGCGGTGTTCAACCCTTCAGATTACTGGCGAGGCGGTCACGTCGCTGTACCTTGGCAACCGCTCGAGCGGGAGTTTCAGATTCCACCGGAAGAACTGGTATTGAGCGATTTACGCGATCGCACGCGCACTCTCCTCCGGGCGCAAGTCGATCGGGTCGATCCCGACGATCCATCTCGCGACACGCTGGTCTTTTCCCTTGCTCGAACGATTCCACCGAAGTCGGAGGATAACTCGACGATTTCAGCGTTTGTCCGGGCAGACCGAGGTCAGTCCATTCCTCAAGGTGTGGGCGAACCGTCCCTAGACGTGGTTTGCGGGTCAGATGGCCGGGAACGAGGGGTGAGATTGAGCAACGATCGCTTAATTGTCTGGTTCAATCTAGTGTCTGCACCGGAAGATGACGAACGGAGTTGGTATGCTGGGTCAGCGACTAGCGTGCAACTCGATCGCCAAGAACTCCTCGATCCATTCCGTGCCGAAAAGGGGGAATGGATGGGTCAAGACCCGGAGAAGCGGTGCATGCAGGTGTCTGAAATCCAGTTGCCCGGAATTCAGCCCAAATCTCCTTACTATCACGTCTCTTTGTTCAATCGGTCCTATCGGCTGGTTGCTCAATCGAGCGGCCCTGTGCGAGCGACTATCACGATTGCGTCAGAACCATTTGACTATATGGGCCCCGATCCGATGACGGGCAACAACCGTCATTTTGTCTGCGAACTGTATCGGACGATCGAGCTGTACGCGGGTGCAGATTATTTGATCGAGGAACTCGCGGTTAAAGGGACGCCCAAGGTAGACCCAGGGGAACGTATCGATAGTCCACAAACCGTTCATCTCAACTTTGCCGCGCACTACTTTACCCACATGCACATGGAACATCGAGCGGACATCTATCAGCCGCCCCACGTACCGGGTTGGTTTGCGATCGGTTCTGCTTCGGTTCCTCATCCCGGTTACGGCTTTGCCACGGATGTTCATGTCGAGGCGGTGACGTATCCCCATGAAGGGAATGAGAGTCATTTCTCCTGGCAGTTATTGCCTTGCAAGTCGGCAAGGTGCCTTCATTTATTTATGCGGGGTGAACCGGGTGACGTTGAGGCGCGCACAGGCCGCTGTTGGTACGAGTTAATTTTCCAACCCCTGAAGGCGGAAATTTATCAGGATGAGCCAGTGTCTCAAGGGGTTAAAGATGTTGCTTTGGTCAGTGTCTGAGAAGGCTGGTTTATGACGGTTTTTGGACGCATTCATTCTTTAGAAAGCTGCGGCACAGTGGATGGCCCTGGTATCCGATTTGTGATTTTCACCCAAGGTTGTCCGCTGCGCTGCCTTTACTGCCACAATCCCGATTGCCGTCATATTGAGGACGGGAAAGAGGTAACGGTTGATGAGTTGATTGCAGAAATCCAGAAGTATCGCTCCTACATGCGCTTTTCCGGGGGTGGGGTAACGGTTACAGGTGGCGAACCATTGATGCAGCCTGATTTCGTGGGGGAAATTTTTCGACGTTGTAAAGAACTGGGAATTCACACCGCGCTTGATACTTCCGGTTACGTCAACTTAGATGCAGCGAAATCGGTACTGGATGATGTGGATTTGGTGTTATTGGATATTAAATCATTCGATTCCAAAATCTACCGAAAAGTTACTAGCGTTTCCCTAGAACCCACTCTAAGATTTGCCACATACCTGAGTGAGATTAAAAAACCGACTTGGATTCGATTTGTCTTGGTACCCAATCTCACCGATCCACTACATAACATTGAGGAACTCGCGAAATTTGTCTCGACGTTGGATAACGTAGAAAAAGTAGAAGTATTGCCCTTCCATCAAATGGGTGCCTATAAGTGGGAGCAGTTGGGATATGACTACCCGCTGAAAGATACAGAACCACCAACGCCGGAACTGGTTGAACAAGCCATGACTATCTTTCGAGAATACGATCTGGTCGTGCAGTGAAACACTCGCGTCCACGAGTGATGAGATAGATTGGCAATCAGCCGCAAGAATTGTTCTCCTTTGCCATCCATAATTTCAGCCAACAACGGCTCTAGTCCAGACTTATGCAAGACACAATGAGCGTCACTAACATCCAAGAACTCGAAGCCCTAATTGAGCGAGTCAAAACTGCTCAAGAAAAATACGCTACCTATACGCAAGAACAGGTAGACCAAATCTTTAAAAAGGCTGCTCTTGCTGCCAACGCTGCCAGAATTCCTTTAGCGAAAATGGCGGTGGCTGAAACGGGTATGGGTATCGTCGAGGACAAGGTGATTAAAAACCACTTTGCGTCTGAAATTATTTACAACAAATACAAGAACGAAAAAACCTGCGGCGTTATTGAAGAAGATAAGTCGTTCGGGTTCCAAAAAATTGCTGAACCTGTAGGGATTCTGGCCGGAATTGTTCCTACAACCAACCCCACGTCAACAGCAATTTTCAAAGCTTTAATTGCCCTGAAAACCCGCAACGGAATTATCTTTTCTCCCCACCCCAGAGCGAAGAAATGCACGATTGAGGCGGCAAAAATTGTGTTGAAGGCGGCTGTAGAAGCAGGTGCGCCTGAACATATTATTGGCTGGATTGATGAGCCAACCGTACCGCTATCTCAAACCTTGATGCAGCATCACGATATTAGTCTCATCCTGGCTACGGGTGGGCCTGGGATGGTGAAAGCGGCTTATTCCTCCGGTCATCCGTCTCTGGGTGTCGGTGCCGGGAATACCCCAGCGGTAATTGATGAAACCGCTCATATCAAAATGGCGGTATCGTCGATTCTGCTCAGTAAAACCTTCGATAATGGTATGATTTGCGCTAGCGAGCAGTCGGTGGTC
>DATNPC010000457.1:0-3326 GCA_036703375.1 Allocoleopsis sp. | reverse complement strand
GAGGGTTTTTAGGATTCGGAGAACCCAGAAATTGGGATTTGAGTTCTTCCAAGTCGCGATCGATTTGACTCTTGGATGTCGGCGCACTGGGAGGGGAAGCTGGCTGGGGTGCCGGTTTGGCACTAGGGCTTTTTGGAGTAGAACCACTCAGAAACTGAGACGAGATTTCAGCTAATTCTGCATCAATCGCTCCAGCCGCCCTGCTTAGAGGTGGCTGAGGTTGTACGGGCGGTTTCGTTGGAGTTACAGGTATCTGTGGCTTGGCTACTGCTGCTGGAGATGCCTGAGCATTCAAATCGTTCAGCACCTCAGCTGCGGATTGGTAGCGTCGGCTAATCGCACTTTCTATCATCTTGTCCAGGATATGTCCCAGCGTCTCGTTGACTGGACTCTTCAAGGCATTTCGCCATACCCAGGCATTTTCGCTAGGGTCAAATAGATCGAACGGATGCATCCCAGTCAACAAATGAATGCAGGTGACGCCAAGGCCATAGATATCGCTGGCAAAAACAGCTCTACCTAGGTTTTGTTCGGGTGCGGCATAACCAGCAGAACCAATCGCAGTTCCCGTTCTGGCTAAGGAAGTACCAGTAGCGACTTTTGAAGCTCCAAAATCAACCAGAACGAGTTGGTTATCGCTACGGCGACGAATAATATTTTCGGGCTTGATATCCCGATGAATGACGTGATGTTGATGGACAAATTGCAGGACTGGCAGCAGATTGTTGAGGAGCGATCGCATTTGAGCTTCACTAAAGGCACCACTATTGGCAAATTCTTGAGCTAAATCCCTGCCATCAATAAACTCTTGCACCAAATACTGTTGGTTGTCTTGCGAAAAATACGCCAACAGTTCGGGAATCTGAGGATGTTTGCCCAACTCATCGAGTCGTACTGCCTCCTGAGTGAATAACTCGGCTGCCTTCTGAACCGTGTTCGTGCCTTGTGCTTGTGGGAAAAACTGTTTAATCACGCAGCGAGGTTGAGAGGGCTTATCCTCATCTACCGCTAAGAACGTGATACCAAAGCCACCCTGTCCGAGCGGTTTAATCGCTCGGTAACGGTCTTTGAGCAGCAATTTGGCTCCACAAGCTTGGCAAAAGTTAGTTCCTGCTCGATTTTCAGGTTTGGGGCAACGAGGATTGAGGCAGTAGCTCATTGGGGTACCACTGGGGCATTTATCTCTATTTTGCCCGACGCAATGGTTATCTTGCCCGAATCGATCGCTCAACCCTTTTGCTGCAACGACTGCGATCGCTTAGCTTGAACGATCGCTTGTCGAAAACCTAAGACGACCAAAATGTTGGCAAGAGTCAAAAAGAATTCTGCCCCCCCGTGTAACCAATCAACGTTGGCTAATGACTTCCCATAAGCGACTTGGGAATAAATTCCAGCAGGGATTGTCACAGCGACAAAAACCAGAGTCATGTAAAAGCCAATTAGACCTAAACGGGGCGCTTTGCCAGAACGAGTGAGGAACCACAAAAAGCCCAGGTAAGGAAATAAGGAAATTGCAAATAAGGTGTCTTTAGAAATCATCAGAAATTATAAATGGTGAATTATGAATTATCAAAATTACCTTACTGTTCGAGGGCTTTTGACTTTTGACTCTTGACTTCCAAGGGAGCAGTACTCGCATCAGACTGTTGAGCCGAACGCCAAATCCACCAAGCCGCACCACAAAGGGTAATATTTCCAACAACCGTCATTGTCGCTTGCAGCGTTACCAGCCATTCTAAGGATTTAGGGTTATCAAAAAAATGCCAGGTACAGGCACACATCGCACTAACCAGTGCTGGTAGCATGCCGAGAGATAATGCCCACCAAGAGCGATCGCCTTTGATTTCGCCGTAAGTCCAAATTAACCAGATGGCGGCAATCCACTCGACGACACTAGAGACATGAATAATCCAGGTGGGAATTGAGAGAGCGTGCATAGGAGAGTAGGCAGTGGGATTAGTAGTATTTTTGGCGTATCTCAATCTTTATTATTGTTGCAAGAGCGATCGTTGACTTATAAAACCCAGCAATTCAACCGAAACAGTAGAAAGAGAAGGGAGCGATCGCCCTTGGTACTGCTGCTATATTACTAAGCGCGATCAGCTAGGCTAGCGCCTCGCTTTGCTGCTTCGCACCATGCTTCGCAAACGCTAACGCTGGTGCCAAAGGCAATCGCTATAATGCATCAGGAAGGAGCTTGTGCATGAGGAGAAACGCCCTGCCTTATAGCGTAGTTTTTCTGAGCGATCGCGCTTTCTCTGGTACTCTTATGCGATCGCTCCCTTCGGGATGAGGGAAAACCAGGCTAATTGGTAAACCAAGCGAAACATGGCGGCAAAAGACCTTTTGCCCAGATGGCAGTAGAGCGCTATCAACTCAAACTGATTGTTTACGAACCTGTAACTGAGGAGATTGTGCAATGGAGAAGCTAGAACATTATCGCTCCTGCATTCAAACTCTTTTAGAAAAGCATAGCCAGTATAAATCCCGTGAGCAAGACGTAGAAAGTCAGCTATTTTTTGACCCAGTACGAGACCATTATCAGCTCATGTGAGTGGGTTGGAAAGGTTTAAAGCGAGTCTATTACACTGTCCTACATTTTGATATTAAGGACGGCAAGATTTGGCTTCAGCAAAATACAACTGATATTGATGTGGGTCAAGAATTGGTGGAAATGGGTATTCCTAAAGAAGATATTGTATTAGGGTTGCATCCTCCCTACAAACGCCCCTATACAGGGTATGGTGTTGCTTAAAATTAGACTATCTATTCGGTTAAAATCTGAATACAATAATTTTGCTCATTCCAATCATCTCCATTCCATGCAAATTACTCTTGACCTTGACGACGCTCTGCTCAGAGAAGCCTTACAACTGACTAACCTCACTACGCAAGAAGAACTGGTGAATCTGGCTTTGCAGGAATTTGTAAAATCACGCCGCAAGAAAAACCTTTTGGATCTTGCGGGACAAATTCAATTCGTCTCGGACTTTGACCACAAAGCCCTGCGCGAAACTCGTCATGCTGCTGATTGACACATCTATTTGGATCAGCGTCTTTCGCGATCAAAGTGGTCGAATTCGCCAGCAGCTTGAAACTCTGATTGCTAATCGGCAAGTTCTACTCACCCGATTTACTCAGCTTGAATTGCTGCAAGGAAGTCTGAACGAGCAAGAATGGACTCTGCTCTCCACTTACCTCGAAACACAAGATTACGTTGAACTTACGAGTCAGTCTTGGCAAGCGGCTACCCGCATCTACTACGACTTGCGTCGCCAAGGACTTACCGTTCGTAGCCCAATTGATTGCTGTATTGCTCAAGCGGC
>DATNPC010000456.1:0-12865 GCA_036703375.1 Allocoleopsis sp. | reverse complement strand
CAGGTAAAAGATCGTACTGGCGTAACCGGCGTCAGTTCCGGCAATCAACCCGATCATGACAAACCCAGCCTGTGCAATGGAAGAATAGGCCAAGAGCCGCTTCATGCTGGTTTGAGTCAAGGCGACGACATTACCCAAAATCAAGCTCAAAATGGCAAGGGCGGTGAAGACAAAATGCCATTGCTCGGTCACTAACGGGAAGGCAGTGGTTAGGAGTCGAATCGCCAGAGCAAAGCCTGCCGCTTTGGAACCGACGGAGAGGAAAGCGACGACGGGAGTCGGCGAACCTTCGTAAACGTCAGGCGTCCATTGGTGGAAGGGAACTGCTGAGATTTTAAAGGCAATACCTGCGATCGCAAAAACTAATGCAATCAAAATCCCTAGAGATTGGCCCGTTTCTAGTACCGCTACATTATTGGCGATCGCATTTAACTGCGTCTCTCCCCCAGATAGACCGTACAACAAAGAGACGCCGTACAGAAAGACTGCCGAACTCGATGCTCCGATTAACAAATATTTCAGCGCTGCCTCATTAGACCGAGGGTCTCGCTTCATGTAACCCGTCAGTAGGTAAGACGAAATACTCAAAGTTTCCAGCGAGACAAAAATCGCCACCAGCTCGTTCGCACCCGATAGGAACATTCCCCCTAAAGTAGCGGTGAGCAGAATGCCGATAAATTCAGCGAGAGACGTGCCAGCCTGCTGTACATAGCGAATGGACATCAAAATCGTTACAGCAGTTGACAGGGCAACAATGCCACGAAAAGCTATACTCAGAGCGTCACCATTGAAAGCCCCTAAAAAAGCTATAGGGTCGGCAACATCCCATTCGTAATACAGGGCGACCACAGCAGCTAGAAGACCACCAATTGCCACATAGGGCAACTTTGAGGCAGCGCTTCTACCAGAAATTAGGTCAATCCCTACAACCAACAAGAGGGTAATCAGTACAATTCCCTCCGGCAAAATTATCCCGGCGTTTAGCTGGGCCGCAATATTGGCAAAATCCATAGGTTCTATAGGTATTGACTATGGTTATGTTGGTATAAACCTTAACTGTTTTATCTTATCGATGATTGTCACGCTTAGGCAGTAAAGTTGGCATCAATTTGGCAAGCAGATTTAATATCGCCTAGTCTGTACGCCTCGTCGATGTTCCCGCCTTCCGGTAAATTCTTGGCAAAAACAAACCTGTAATTCCGCTGTTCTATTAAGATTAGTGTTAATTATTAATAGAGATTTTAATCAGTAGAAATATGACCAACAACCTATCTCCCAGACAACCCACTTCTACGGTCAAGCTATTGCTGATTAAGCAGATAATTTTTAAATCAGCAACTAATAGAGGAAGAAGTAGTTTTAAAGGCTAAAAGCACTCTGACTGAAGTTCTACATTAAACACGCTCAAAATAATATGCTAGGAAATTTTCAACAGAGCCATATCCGTATTGAACTAGAAGCTCCTCAAAGCGTCATTCGCGACTGTTTGCTACAAACCGTCAATTTGCGCCAGTGGTTATGGATTCAGCGCTTTCCCTCGGGATTACCAGAACAGTTACATCAAGGACTGACCTTCACGACCTGGACAGGACCTGTAGCCGTTCAACACTATGTTGAGGTAGTTCAGCCGAATTGCTTGCGTATGCTCTTGAGCCAAGGAATTGATGGGTATCACGAGTGGTATTGGGGAGAAGGTTGGGTGCAATCCCGTTTAGAAGGTATGTCTCTGCTACCACTGAATCTTGGACAAACCTTTAGCTTGCTACAGCTGCGCCAATTTATCACAGCTAACCGTAGAGCGGTTGCCTAAAGTCTTGAGCCTACCTACTCGACTGCGTGTGGGTAGGCATTCAAGCCATAGGAACCAAGCCATAGAAACTGGACTACTAGCTCGCAGCTTTAATCCTGTGAGATAGCCATCTCGGTTGTTCGGGTCAAGCAAGATTTTCAACCCACCGAGTTCCAGGAGTGATTAATCCTCGCCAGGTCGAGCGCTAGTCTGGCTTGACAACTAGCACAGAGCAGGGAGCTTCGGCAACGACCTGACTACTGACAGAACCTTCGAGAATCCGTTTGAGTCCAGTCAGACCTCGATTCCCAATCACAATTAAATCAGCCTGATGGATATGGGCTAAGCGGATAATCTCCGCCGCTGGGTCGCCAGTGACGATTTCCAGTTCGCTGTCATAGGGAAGTTCTGCTTGATAGGCTTGCAGTTGCTTTTCAATGTGTCGATAAACCAGTTCCTCTGAACTATGAGGTCGGTCAACCGCCATTTCCATGTCCGACCCCTCTGAGGGAATGACATGGGAAAGGATTATTTTGGCTGCTGGCTGTATTTGAAGGTCATTGAGGGTTTGAATCAGGCGTTGTGACAGTTCAGAATTGTCAAGGGCTACAAGAATCGTCTTTAGCACCAAAATGTCTCCTATGAGCTATCCGCTTTGAGCGATGAGCTTTCAGCTATTGGGATTTTCCCCCTCAATCGGAGCATTTGTCTACCTCAGTGACCCAAGCAGAAGGGGTGAGGGCGTAATTAAGCTGCGATCGAGCGGAGGGGCGCTCCTCTGCTGTTGTGGAATTCTTCCCCGTGTTTCCAACAGAGTAGCAGGGCATTCGCCTCAACTCCTCAAACCCTTACTTCCTCTAGTCTGCGTGACACATTTTATTGGATTAACGCGGTAAAGACTACTGTCGTCTCTTGCAAGAGAGTGCTAATCATCGAGCTTTCCTTGCGTGCGTAAGCGCACCGAGTCAGCATGAGACGGTAAGCCCTCAGCTTGTGCGAGTGCCTGGATTGCACCCGAAACTTTGTAAAGCGCTGTTGATGAATACTGAATTAAACTGGAGTGCTTCATGAAGGTTTCGACACTGAGAGCGGAGGCGTAACGGGCAGCCCCCGAGGTAGGCAGCGTGTGGTTGGGACCAGCTAGATAATCTCCCACAGCTTCTGGTGTTGAATTTCCCAAAAAAATTGCGCCAGCATGGCGAATTTTTTCAAGTAAGTCCCAAGGTTCGGCAATTTCTAGTTCCAAGTGTTCGGGGGCGAACTCGTTGGACAGTTCAGCTGCCGTATCCAAAGAATCAACAACGACAATTAGGCCGTAGTGGGCGATCGCTTTTTCGGTCAGTATGCGTCGTGGATGGTCTTTGAGCTGCCGCTGCACTTCGGCTTGGACTTGTTTAGCCAGTTGAGCGTCGGTGGTCAGAAGAACGGCGGCGGCCATCGGGTCGTGTTCGGCTTGCGCCAGAAGATCGGCGGCAACATAAACCGGGTTAGCGCCTTCATCAGCAATAATTAGCACCTCTGAAGGACCCGCTAAGGAGTCTATGCCTACCGTGCCGTAGACTAATTTCTTCGCTAAGGTGACGTAAATATTACCTGGCCCCGTAATCACATCGACTTTAGGAATCGTTTCTGTACCGTAAGCCAAAGCCGCAATCGCTTGAGCGCCGCCTACTCGGTAAATCTCTTGAACGCCAGCTTCTTGAGCCGCTACCAAGACAGCAGGATTAATCGCTCCCTCCGCTCCGGGTGGCGTCACCATCACAATCCGAGACACCTGAGCCACTTTCGCGGGGATGGCGTTCATCAATACTGTGCTGGGGTAGGACGCTCGCCCACCAGGGACGTAAATTCCGGCTCGATCTACTGGGGTGTAGCGCTTGCCTAAGACCACTTCATCATCGCCAAACTGTACCCACGATTTGGGGATACGCTGCCGATGAAATGCCTCAATTTGTCGCGTCGCCAACTGAATAGCATTGAGCAATTCCTTGGATACCTGTTGGTAGGCCGCATCCAGTTCTGACCCACTAACGCGCAGTTGTTCGAGACTTAAGGTTTGACGATCGAATTCCTCGGTGTAGTGCAGGAGGGCTTTGTCTCCGTGGCGCTTGACCGCCTGTAAAACTTCCCGTACCGTTGATTCTTTATGAACAATTTGGTCTTGGGAAGTGCGATCGCAGATCCGCCGCAGTTCGGTTTGAGCCTCAGCCTGCTGAGTAATAATTCGCAGCATGGAGTCGGAGTGCCTATCATTAGGTATTACCCGTGGAAAGACCTAGTACCGGATTTTTAACTCCTGGCGGAGAAACGTTTCCCACTAGGACTCTCTCCTATAGCTTAACCTGGATTTTTCAAGGCTCGCGATCCTTTCGGAATAGATGTTATATTAGTCATTCTGGTATTTTGTTTGTTATCAAAGTAAGTTCTCCCAAAAAAGACTGCTGTGGCCAATACTAAGTCTGCTCTCAAACGTATAAAAATTGCCGAACGCAACCGGGTTCGTAATAAAACCTACAAGTCAGCGGTAAGAACGCTGATGAAAAACTGTCTGACGGCTGTAGACAAGTACTCCAGTCAACCGAGTCCGGAATCCTTGCAGGAAATCAACGACCGAATGGCAGCAGCCTACAGCAAGATCGATAAAGCTGTAAAGCAAGGAGTACTACACGCCAATAATGGTGCTCGGAAAAAATCACGCCTGGCTAGAGCCTTCAAACGGGTCAGTCCTCCCCCTTCTGCCTCGGCAGAACAACCTGCTGCGTCCTAGGAACAACTCCCAGCGCCAAGGGAATCGGGACTGAAAACCCTTACGCTCCAAAAGCAGGGGTTTGGAAAAACCTGGGTTTCGGTGGTTAGTGGCGGAGAAACGACTCTCCACGACTAAGTCCCCTCCCAGGTAAAAATTAGCTATACTGTGAAATAAACTGTGCTAATGCAGTTGGTAGACACCCACGTCCATATCAACTTTGATGTTTTCCAGTCAGATCTGGAGGAGGTGCGAAATCGCTGGCGCGAAGCTGGAGTTGTCCGGCTCGTGCATTCTTGTGTTGAACCCTCTGAATTTACAGAAATCCGCTCGCTGGCTGACCAATTTCCCGAACTAGCGTTTGCTGTAGGATTGCATCCCCTGGATGCTGACAAGTGGACGCCACAGATGTCTGACCAGATTTTGTCATTGGCTCGCTCTGATGACAGGGTGGTAGCGATTGGGGAAACAGGATTGGATTTCTTTAAAGCCGAGAATCACCAAGAGCAAGAAGCCGTCTTCCGGACTCAGTTAGCGATCGCGAAAGAGCTAGGCTTGCCAGTCATTATCCACTGTCGAGATGCAGCTCTGGCGATGCGAGAGCTGATTGAGGAGTTCTGGAAACAGCACGGTTCAGGGACTGGAGTTATGCATTGTTGGGGAGGCACGCCTGAAGAAACTCAATGGTTTTTGGACTTAGGCTTCTACATCAGCTTCAGTGGCATTGTTACGTTTAAAAACGCCACGTCAATCCAGGAGTCGGCTGTGCTGGTTCCGAGCGATCGCCTTCTGATTGAGACAGATTGCCCCTTTCTCGCGCCAGTTCCCAAACGCGGGAAGCGGAACGAACCCGCCTATGTTCGGCATGTAGCCGAGTATGTCGCCCGTTTGAGAAATGTCTCGTTAGAAACCCTTGCCGTTCAAACAACACAAAATGCCTGTCGGCTGTTTGGTCTTTCCTTGCCCACTGAATCTGTTGTTGCTACTGTTCCAACACCTTAGCTCAATGCTGAAGATGACCGCTCTCTACGATCGAGTGGCTGTGCGCCATAATAATATTAAGAAGAGTTACTATGAGTAATATTTCCCCTGCACCTGCCCCAGCGCTGTTGCTGAGCTCTAGAAAAGACCTTCAGTGCTCATTGCCCAATTGTTAGAGGCATCACTATCATCTCTCATCTAGGAGCGTTCTACCTTTAAGACGCGCCAAGTTAACGCCAGTAAACGTTTGAGACAGCAGCCATCCTCCAGAAACACCCGATCTCTGCCACTAGTGAAAGACTAAAATTCTCTGTTGCTAGAAAAGCGTTGTCTCTCTTGATGGGACAATCTAGCAACATCTACGCTTTGAATAAACCTCACTCATCCGAACGGATGCCATCTCGCTGTTGCAGCGGGACAGTACTTTTGGCTAGAGAGTATAGCCAGACGCTGACTCACCCTGTAAGAGAAGACGCATGACTAATCAGATTTACACAGCCCCCGCCCAGGCTCAAACAGCTCTCAACTACATGTTGCCAGACTTAGTGGAGATTCAGCGTTCCAGCTTCCGCTGGTTCCTGGAAGAAGGGCTTATCGAAGAACTGAACAGCTTCTCACCGATTACTGACTACACGGGGAAGTTGGAGTTGCACTTTTTGGGCAAAAACTACAAGCTCAAGCGACCCAAGTATGACGTTGATGAAGCGAAGCGGCGAGACAGCACCTATGCCGTACAAATGTACGTCCCAACTCGCCTCATCAATAAGGAAACTGGCGAGATTAAAGAGCAGGAAGTCTTCATCGGCGATCTTCCTCTGATGACCGATCGGGGCACATTTATCATTAACGGTGCCGAGCGAGTCATTGTCAACCAAATCGTGCGTAGCCCAGGAGTGTACTACAAGTCCGAAACCGATAAAAACGGACGTCGTACCTACAGTGCTTCGCTGATTCCGAACCGAGGCGCATGGCTGAAGTTTGAAACGGACAAAAACGACTTGGTGTGGGTACGCATCGACAAAACCCGTAAACTGTCGGCTCAAGTCCTACTAAAAGCCCTAGGTCTTTCTGACGGGGAGATTATGGATGCGATGCGCCATCCTGACTACTATCAGAAAACCCTAGATAAAGAAGGGAATCCCAGCGAAGAGGAAGCCCTCCTAGAGCTGTATCGCAAATTACGACCGGGCGAACCGCCAACCGTATCGGGCGGTCAGCAGCTCCTGGATTCGCGCTTTTTTGACCCGAAACGCTACGACTTAGGTCGAGTCGGTCGCTACAAAATCAACAAGAAGCTACGACTCAATGTGGCAGATAACGTTCGGGTGCTGACTCCGCAGGATATCCTAGCGGCGATCGATTATCTGATCAATCTGGAATTTGATATTGGAAACACCGACGACATCGACCACTTAGGCAATCGCCGGGTGCGATCGGTGGGCGAGCTGCTGCAAAACCAAGTACGAGTTGGACTCAATCGCTTGGAGCGGATTATCCGGGAGCGGATGACCGTTTCTGATGCCGATACCTTAACCCCAGCCTCCCTCGTCAACCCCAAGCCGCTAGTCGCTGCCATTAAAGAATTTTTCGGGTCCTCTCAGTTGTCCCAGTTCATGGACCAGACGAACCCCCTAGCAGAGCTGACTCACAAACGGCGTCTTTCGGCTCTGGGACCTGGAGGCTTAACGCGGGAACGGGCAGGCTTTGCCGTGCGGGATATTCACCCCTCGCACTACGGACGGATTTGTCCCATTGAAACACCAGAAGGTCCGAATGCGGGGTTAATTGGCTCTTTGGCAACCCATGCACGAGTCAATACCTACGGGTTTATTGAGACGCCATTCTATCCGGTCGAAAATGGTCGAGTCCTCAAAGACCGTCCTCCAACCTACATGACGGCGGATGAGGAAGATGACCTACAGGTGGCTCCCGGTGATATTCCTATGGATGAAGAGGGATATATCCTGGGTGACTCAGTGCCAGTACGCTACCGGCAAGACTTCACGACAACCACGCCCGACCAAGTAGACTTCGTGGCAGTTTCGCCCGTCCAGATTATCTCGGTAGCAACGTCCTTGATTCCCTTCTTGGAGCACGATGATGCCAACCGAGCGCTGATGGGTTCAAACATGCAGCGTCAGGCTGTGCCGTTGCTGCGCCCCGAACGACCTTTAGTGGGAACTGGACTGGAAGCCCAAGCGGCCAGAGACTCAGGTATGGTGATCGTCTCGCGAGTCGATGGTGAAGTCACGTATGTGGATGCTCGCTTGATTCGCGTCAAGGATAACATCAGCGGACGCGAGATTGCTCACGAGCTTCAGAAGTATCAGCGCTCCAACCAAGACACCTGTTTGAACCAGCGACCTTTGGTGTATGTTGGCGACGAGGTGATTGCTGGTCAAGTTCTGGCAGATGGCTCGGCCACAGAAGGTGGAGAATTGGCACTGGGTCAGAACATCCTTGTGGCTTACATGCCCTGGGAAGGTTACAACTACGAAGACGCCATCCTGATCAGCGAACGCTTGGTGATTGATGATGTCTATACCAGTATTCACATTGAGAAGTACGAGATTGAGGCTCGCCAGACCAAGCTAGGTCCAGAGGAAATCACTCGTGAGATTCCTAACGTCGGCGAAGATGCCCTCCGTCAATTGGATGAAACCGGCATTATCCGGATTGGCGCTTGGGTAGAAGCCAGTGACATCTTAGTTGGAAAAGTAACGCCTAAAGGGGAATCCGACCAGCCGCCGGAAGAAAAACTCTTGAGAGCGATCTTCGGGGAAAAAGCCAGAGACGTTCGAGACAACTCCTTAAGAGTGCCAAACGGCGAGAAAGGCCGCGTGGTTGATGTCCGGGTGTTTACTCGCGAACAGGGAGATGAACTTCCTCCTGGCGCGAACATGGTTGTCCGCGTTTACGTAGCTCAAAAGCGCAAAATTCAGGTGGGCGATAAGATGGCAGGACGTCACGGCAATAAGGGGATTATTTCCCGGATTTTGCCCGTGGAAGATATGCCCTACCTGCCTGATGGCACAGCGATCGATATCGTGCTGAATCCTCTGGGCGTGCCGAGCCGGATGAATGTCGGTCAGGTGTTTGAGTGTTTGCTTGGATGGGCTGGTGAAAACTTAGGTTTTCGCTTTAAGCTGACGCCGTTTGATGAGATGTATGGAGAAGAGTCATCTCGCAGCACAGTTCACGGCAAACTGAAGCAAGCACAGGAGGAAACCGGGAACGACTGGGTGTTTGACCCAGAGAATCCCGGAAAAATCACAGTCTATGACGGCCGTACAGGCGAACCCTTCGATCGCCCGGTGACCATAGGAAAAGCCTACATGCTGAAGCTGGTTCACCTGGTAGACGATAAGATTCACGCTCGCTCCACGGGGCCGTACTCTCTGGTCACCCAGCAGCCGTTGGGTGGTAAGGCACAGCAGGGCGGTCAGCGATTTGGAGAAATGGAAGTGTGGGCATTGGAAGCATTTGGTGCCGCCTACACCCTCCAAGAGTTGCTAACCGTGAAGTCAGACGACATGCAGGGTCGGAACGAGGCGCTCAATGCGATCGTCAAAGGTAAAGCCATTCCCCGTCCAGGTACGCCTGAGTCCTTCAAGGTCTTGATGCGAGAACTCCAGTCTCTTGGGCTTGATATTGCGGTTCATAAAGTAGAAAACGCCGAAGATGGTAGCAGTCGCGATATGGAAGTCGATCTCATGGCTGATGCCGATCGCCGACGCGCACCAAGCCGACCGACTTACGAATCTCTCAGTCGCGAGGAACTCGAAGAGGATGAAGTCTAATTAGTTGTTGGTTGTTGGTTGTTAGTTGTTAGTTGCTAGCAGGAAGAATAGTCTAGCAACTAGCAACTTTAACTAATCAAGCCAACCAGTTATTCAAACAACACACAACAAATAACAAACAACGAAAAACTGATGAGACATCAGCTAGAACAGCGATTTGACTACGTCAAAATTGGCATTGCCTCTCCGGAGCGCGTTCGTCAGTGGGGAGAAAGAACCCTCCCCAACGGTCAAGTGGTTGGTGAAGTCACTAAGCCAGAAACCATTAACTACCGCACGCTCAAACCCGAAATGGACGGGCTTTTCTGCGAGCGAATCTTTGGTCCAGCTAAAGATTGGGAATGCCATTGCGGAAAGTACAAGCGGGTACGTCACCGGGGTATTGTTTGCGAGCGCTGCGGTGTAGAAGTCACCGAGTCACGCGTGCGGCGTCATCGGATGGGGTATATCAAACTGGCAGCCCCAGTGGCTCATGTCTGGTATCTCAAGGGTATTCCCAGCTACCTGAGTATTTTGCTCGATATGCCCTTACGGGATGTCGAACAAATTGTCTACTTCAATGCTTACGTTGTTCTCAGCCCCGGCAATGCCGAGAATCTCAGCTACAAGCAACTATTAACTGAAGATCAATGGCTGGAAATTGAAGAGCAGCTTTACAGCGAAGATTCTCAACTCACTGGCGTTGAGGTGGGCATTGGGGCTGAAGCGCTACAACGACTGTTGCAGGACGTCGATTTAGATTCAGAAGCTGAAAAGCTGCGCGAAGAAATCGCTCACGCCAAAGGTCAAAAGCGAGCAAAGCTGATCAAACGCTTACGAGTGATTGATAACTTCATCGCTACTGGCTCACAACCCGACTGGATGGTGCTGAGTGTCATTCCAGTGATTCCTCCAGACTTGCGCCCGATGGTACAGCTGGATGGAGGTCGTTTTGCCACCTCTGACCTCAACGACCTTTATCGGCGCGTGATTAACCGCAACAACCGACTTGCTCGCTTGCAGGAAATCCTCGCCCCAGAAATTATTGTCCGTAACGAAAAGCGGATGCTCCAAGAAGCAGTGGACGCGCTAATCGATAACGGACGCCGGGGACGCACTGTCGTTGGAGCTAACAATCGACCGCTCAAGTCCTTATCGGACATTATTGAAGGAAAACAGGGTCGTTTCCGACAAAACCTGTTGGGTAAGCGGGTAGACTACTCCGGACGTTCCGTCATTGTCGTCGGTCCCAAGTTGAAAATTCACCAGTGCGGACTGCCTCGCGAAATGGCGATCGAACTGTTTCAACCCTTCGTCATTCATCGCTTGATTCGCCAAGGTTTAGTCAATAACATCAAGGCAGCTAAAAAGCTGATTCAGCGAGGCGATCCCAGCGTGTGGGATGTTCTAGAGGAAGTTATCGCCGGTCACCCCGTACTACTTAACCGCGCACCAACGCTACACCGTCTGGGGATTCAAGCGTTTGAACCGATTTTGGTGGAAGGTCGGGCGATTCAGCTGCACCCGTTAGTGTGTCCAGCCTTTAACGCTGACTTTGATGGCGACCAGATGGCGGTTCACGTTCCTCTGTCGTTGGAATCGCAGGCAGAAGCGCGGCTGTTGATGCTGGCTTCTCACAATATCCTCTCCCCCGCAACGGGTCGCCCGATTGTAGCTCCTAGCCAAGATATGGTTTTGGGATGCTATTACTTAACTGCTGAAAACCCAGTTTACGACAAAAAAACTGAGCGTTATTTTGCATCTCTAGATGATGCAATTAAAGCCTTCGAGCAAAAGCAAGTCGATTTGCACTCTTATGTGTGGCTGCGTTTTGACGGTCCTGTAGAGACCGAGGTGCCAGACAAAGAGGTCATTTCCACAGAACGCTTATCAGACGGGACTGTAGTAAAACTTTACAGAGAACGTCGAGTGCGGGAAACAGCTGAGGGAGAACTCATCTCTCAGTATGTGCGTACTACTATTGGTCGAATTGTCTACAACAAAGCGATTCAAGACGCGCTGACTAGCTAAGGAACTGGAAATGGGGAGTCGTAAGTGGGGAATCGATAGAAGCGATTCCCTTTCCCCATTATCTATTCCTCATGACTGAATCCCCAATCACCCTATTGGTAATTCTCAAAGCAGATGGCAGACCAAAAAGAAATTATTTTTTACAACCGGGTTGTAGGTAAAAGCGAACTGAAAAAGCTTGTAGCCTGGGCCTATACCAAATACGGCAGTGCTCGTAGTGCTCAGATCGCTGACCAGCTTAAGGATTTGGGGTTCCGCTATGCAACGAAAGCGGGGGTCTCGATCAGTGTAGACGATCTGCAAGTCCCGCCAGTCAAACGCGAAATGCTAGACGCGGCTGAGGCTCAAATTCGTGCAGCAGAAGCCCGTTACACGCGAGGTGAAATTACAGAAGTCGAGCGGTTCCAAAAAGTTATCGATACGTGGAACAGCACTTCCGAAGCTTTAAAAGATGAAGTAGTCCGTAACTTCAAAACCACCGATCCCCTAAATTCGGTGTACATGATGTCTACATCAGGGGCGCGGGGAAATTTATCTCAGGTGCGTCAGCTAGTCGGGATGCGAGGTCTGATGGCCAACCCGCAAGGGGAGATTATTGGCTTGCCAATTAAGACCAACTTCCGGGAAGGCTTAACGGTCACGGAATACATTATTTCCTCCTACGGTGCGCGCAAAGGCTTAGTTGATACGGCACTGAGAACTGCTGACTCCGGTTATCTCACCCGACGTTTAGTGGACGTTGCCCAAGATGTGATCGTGCGGGAAATTGACTGCGGCACGCCTCGCGGCGTCACCGTCAGAGCGATGACCGATGGCGATCGCATTTTGATTCCCCTAGCCGATCGCCTGTTGGGCCGCGTGTTAGCCAAAGAGGTGGTTCACCCGAAAACCGGTGAAGTCATCGCCGAACGCAACCAAGACATCTCCGATGAATTGGCTAAAGAAATTGGCAATGCTGGTGTCGAAGAAGTGTTCGTGCGCTCGCCCTTGACTTGTGAAGCATCGCGCTCCGTTTGCCAGCACTGCTACGGTTGGAGTCTAGCTCACGGTCACATGGTCGATTTGGGTGAAGCCGTTGGTATTATTGCCGCCCAGTCGATCGGCGAACCGGGTACGCAGCTGACCATGCGGACGTTCCACACGGGCGGTGTCTTCACAGGCGAAACTGCCCGTCTGGTACAGGCACCCGTGGATGGAGTCGTGCGATTTGGCAAACGCTTACGCACCCGAGGTGTACGCACCCGCCACGGAGACGATCGCGAGCAAGTTGAAGTAGCTGGTGACTTGATTTTAGAACCCAAGAGTGGTAGCGGGAAGCCACAAACATTCCCTGTGACTCCAGGTTCCATCCTCCTGGTAACTAACGGAGAAGAAGTCCAAGCCAATCAGCTACTAGCAGAAGTGGCGCTCGGTAAATCTCGCCTCTCCACTGAAAAAGCGGCTAAAGACGTGGTTGCCGACCTTGCTGGAGAAGTCCTGTTTGCCGATCTGGTGCCAGAGGAAAAAACTGACCGGCAAGGCAACACAACCCGAATTGCT
>DATNPC010000455.1:0-4086 GCA_036703375.1 Allocoleopsis sp. | reverse complement strand
TTGCTTGCATTCAGCGGACAGATGGGCGCTATTGAGACCAAAGCGACACCATTCCTCAACAATTCGCAAGCCTTCTCTAGCTCGGTCTAAATTGGCGTCTAGAATGCGGCAGATAGCTGGTTCTTGCCATCTCTGACCGCTGTAGCGATCGCTCATCGCGAACTTCTCCATAATCTCTAATCGTAACAGGGCTGGTAAACTCGCTAAGCTTCTATTTCGTAGAAATGAAGCTTAGCGTCTTGATCCAATACTATTGAGTTGTGAGACTCGGTTAATCAGTTAATCATAGGAGTGGATGGAATCCAGATATTTTATTGGGGCTAGCAACGTCTTGACTAGACGTAGAATCAGGAAACTCCTGGGTGAAACCTGACCACTGGTCACTGATTTAATCGCGATCGCTGTCAACAAATGAGCTAGTGGTAGAGTTAGTCATCTTTATCGGTCTGCAAGCCTCTGGTAAGAGTACGTTCTTTCGCCAACATTTTGCCGCAACGCACGAACTCGTGAGCAAAGACCGAATGCGTAACAATAAGAATCCTGCTCGAAGGCAGGTACAGCTGATTGAAGCTGCACTTCAGGCAGGACGCTCGGTTGTGGTTGACAACACCAACTCAGCTCTGGAAGATCGCAGTGCGCTGATTGAGCTGGGCAATACCTATGCTGCCCAGATAATGGGCTATTACTTCCAGTCGAACGTGAGTGATTGCCTCGAACGGAACCGGCAACGCACAGGAAAAGACCGAGTGCCGGACGTAGCCATTTACGCCACAGCCAAAAAACTAGTCCGCCCAACCTACGCCGAAGGTTACAAGCAGTTGTTCTATGTCAGAATGGCTGGGAACTCTGAGTTTCAAGTCCGACCTTGGATGTTTGTGAGGGAGACTTAAGGTGCAAAATAGTAGACTGGCTCAACAAATCCAGTTCATCATTGAAATCGATAAGCTTAAGCAAGTTTTGCGCCAGACTCTGTTAACCGATGGGTCGCGCCAAGAAAATAGTGCAGAACACTCCTGGCACATCGCAATCATGGCCATTTTACTCGCCGAGTATGCCTCAGAAGCGGTTGATGTGCTGCGGGTGATTAAAATGTTATTGATTCATGACTTAGTCGAAATTGATGCTGGAGATACGTTCTGCTACGACTTGAAGGGCAACGAGGATAAAGCCGCACGGGAAGCCTTAGCCGCCACTCGACTCTTTGGGTTGTTACCAGAGGAACAGGGTGTAGAATTGCGATCGCTTTGGGAAGAATTTGAAGCACAGGAAACCCCGAATGCTCGGTTCGCTGCCGCACTAGACCGCATCCAGCCCCTACTGCACAACCAACAAACCCAAGGGGGAACTTGGAGGATTCATGGGATTGAGCGAGACCAAGTACTGCGACGCATGTATCCTGTCGCAGACGGTGCGCCCGATCTTTGGCCGTTGGTCGAGAAGGTAATCGAAGATAGCGTTGCAGCGGGCTACCTGTCTCCGGGAACTGGAAAAAGCTGAGCTTTTTGGCTGGGAATCCTAGCTGCTGAAATCGCCCACATCAGTTCGTTAGGATTCAGTTGGCTCGGTCGTGGAGAAAACAAAATATTGGTACTCAAGACGATACTGAGTTGCGATTGCGATCGCAGCTGTCTCACCAATTATTGATCACAATAGAAGAAGAGTGTTTTTCAATTTTGCCAGGGTAGCGCAGGTAAAACTCTGTAGTAACCACTAGGCTACCCGTGGACAATTTCAGCAGTTGCATGCTTTGCCTGCGCTGCACGATTGCAATACCAGCATTAAACAGCTGGTGTCAGGGCGCACTACTAATTTCTCGAAGCTCAACACCAAGACCTTACCGTTTAATGCAAAGTACTTTGGATATCACCCTGCTGGAGCAGCTGATTGATGCACTCCAAGCCTGCTATTCCCGCCAAGAAGCCTATACCGCCATTCAACCGTTAGTGCAACAACTTTTCCCCGATGAAGTTGGTGCCATTTTTGTCATGAATTCCTCAAAAAACTTGCTAGAGGCGATCGCAAATTGGGGCTCAGAACCGTTGACCAGCGATTTAATCTTTACACCTCATGAGTGCCTTGCATTGCGACGAGGACAAGCCCATAGCGTAGACGATACACATAGTGGACTACTTTGCCAACATATGCGCTGTCACTCGCTTCCTGTTGAAACATTTTGTGTGCCAATGGTGGCGCATGGGGAAACGTTAGGAGTGTTGTATGTCGGTTCGCTCAATCGAGGAAAGATTACCCAAATTAAAGAACTAGCGACGAGAGTGGCAAAGCATATCAGCTTGGCGCTAGCTAACTTGAAACTTCGGGAAATTATCAATAATCAAAGTTTTCGCGATCCACTGACCAATCTATACAACCGATATTACTTAGAAGAAACCTTGGAACGAGAGATTCAACGCTCGGAGTGCCATCCTCAATCCTTGGGAATGATTTTACTAGCGATCGATCGCTTCAAGACGTTGAACGAGAGGTTTGGTTACGCGGTAGGCGAGCTGTTGCTGCGAGAAATGGGTGCGTTTTTACCCAGCCGAATTCGCGCCTCAGATATTGCTTGCCGTTATGGAGGTGAGGAGTTTTTACTGCTGCTACCCGAAGCATCTTTGAGCGTGATTCAACAGCGAGCTGAACAATTGCAAACCAGTGTCAAAAATCTGAGTATTCGCTATCAGAGCCAGACTCTCAACTCAATTACGATTTCTTGTGGAGTCGCGAGTTTCTCCCAGCAACGTCTCACGGATAAAGAACATAGTCTAACTGGTAAGGCAATGATTCAGACCGTTCGTGAGGCGTTAGAGCGTGCTAGAGAGCAAGGTGGCGATCGCATCGTCGTCCATCCCGCCTAAATACTTGGAAATCCTCTCAGGTATTAGATTCAGGAGAGTCCAATTCACTGATGCGAGCCAAGTATAGGAAATCTCTCCCCCATCCCCCCGGAGGGGATGTTACCCTAATGGAGTGGCGGGGGTGCATCTGATAGCAATGTTATGACGCCCCAGCTATAGACACCGAACACATGGAGGAACACGACATGGTTGCCACTCCCGAAAAACTGCAACAAGTAACATCCCCTCCAACGGGTAGTAACAATCGAGTTGCTGTCTTGCTGATGGGCTATGGGGAAGTTGAAAGCTACGAAGACTTCGCCAACTACAACGAACAAGCTTTAAACTTACTTACTGCTAAGTTTGCACCCGTCCCGACCTGGGTCTATCCCCCTTTAGCTAGACTTTTGGCAATTTTTGACTTGCACGAGTGGAGTCACCAGCACGACAACTTCATCTCGCCTCATAACAAGATTTTTGAACAGCAACGGGCGGGCATTGAGAAGCATTTAAAAGAAAAATGGGGCGATCGCGTCCAAGTCTTCAAAGTTTATAACTTCTGCGCTCCCTTCTTAGCTGAGCAAGTTTTGACAGACATTAAAGCCCAAGGTTTCGATAAGCTGCTGATTTATCCTCTGTTGGTTGTCGATTCCATCTTCACTAGCGGCATCGCTGTTGAACAGGTGAACTTAGCTCTCGCGCAGTTGACCGATGGCAGCGAACACTGGGTCAAAGGGCAGCGTTATATTCCGTCCTTCTACAAGGAACCCGACTATATCGATCTGCTAGCTCAACTAGTGGAACAGAAGATTGCCAAAGATATAGCCGTCGCGCACTTACCCTCACAGACGGGTATTGTCTTGATGAACCACGGCTGCCCTCACAAGGCAAAAGGCTTTACCTCTGGCATTTTGGAAAGCGAAGCACTTTACGAGCGAGTCAGAGAAAAGCTAATTAACAAGTATCCCCTCATTTCAGTCGGTTGGCTCAATCACCAAACACCTCTAATTGAATGGACTCAGCCCAACGTTGAGCTAGCAGCCAAGAACCTGATCGATTTGGGAGCAACGGCACTTGTCTTTATGCCGATTGGCTTTGCCACCGAAAATCATGAGACGTTGCTGGATGTCCATCACATCACCCACAATCTGAAGCGCCGCAGCCCTCACGTCACCTACGTCGAGATGCCTTGCGTCAACGATCATCCTGAGTTCTTAAAAATGTCGGCTGAGTGGGCAAATCCTCAAATTGA
>DATNPC010000454.1:0-9897 GCA_036703375.1 Allocoleopsis sp. | reverse complement strand
GGGCTGATGAGAAGGCGCTCAGCCTTCATGCCCTTTAAAACCTACGATTTCTGAGAAAACTATGTCTGTGTCTGGAACGCTGCTGGTAATTCTTGGCCCCGCTATTGCAAAGACAATATTCGACTCTTGGCTTAACGATTCACCTTTGGCAAAGGCGATCGCCAGTGAGATAGTCGATAAGCTTAAAGAAATTATTCCCAATTCTAGCGATCGCCAGAACACACAGCGCGAGATTGAGCGGATTGGTCAGCAGATTGCCTCCCAGATGCGCCCGATTTTTGACCGTGAAATGTCCCGTCTGGATGAGGGCAGCCGCAGTGCAATCCAATTAGCGATCGCAGATACCCTACGTCAGGCTAATGTGACCAATGAGTTATTGATGAGCCAAGACTTAGATGCAGGGGGGTTGAAGCAACACCTTCGTAACGCTAACCCAGAGGCAAGCCGAGACTTTGGTTGGGCTGAAAGGGCCCTTTACGACCGGATGTTAACAGAGGTCAGCGACAGCATTATCCAAGCTGCACCCCAACTAGAAGACTTCTCCCGCAGCTTTGCGACAGAAACGTTGCAGCGATTGACCCAGATTATAGCGGCGGATGAAAGACGCCAGGACGAGTCACGACGGGAGGTGGATGAATTTGAAAAAGCATACCGACGCACCATCGCTCGCGAACTCGACCAGATAGAAGTATTTGGGATGCCTCGGATGGATAACCTAACCAGTCGGCAAAGCCTGAGTATGGCGTACATTACCTTGAGCGTCCAACAGAACCAGAGTAACCCACAAAATCCAGACGCTGACCTATTAAGTAGTGTGACGAGGGAAATAGCAGCTTGCACTCAAGGGGATGGTGAATTAACTCGTTTAAGTTCGCGTCCTGTCGATGAAACCATTGCTAAGCGCCAACGCTTGATTATTCGAGGCGATGCTGGTGCAGGTAAGAGTACACTGCTTCAATGGTTAGCAGTGCGAGCTGCCAAGCAGGACTTTACAGACGCCTTAGCCCATTGCAATGACAAGATTCCCTTCTTCATTCGCTTGCGGACATTAGTTGATAAAGGCTTCCCTGCGCCTCAAGACTTCCCCAAACTCACCGCTCCCAACCATGCCGACACCATGCCCAAAGGTTGGGTTCATCAATGCCTGGATAGGGGACAAGCACTAGTCCTCATCGATGGTGTGGATGAGCTACCCCGACACCAACGTCAGGACTTTCTAGAGGCACTCAAACGGTTAGTGGCAGACTTCCCCGATGCCTGTTATATCGTCACATCTCGCCCCACTGGGCTAAAAGACGCTCACGGGGAGGTGTGGCAGGAGTGGGAAGATTGGGCAGAGCGCGAACAATTTTCCAATCTCACGCTGGAGCCAATGAGTCCTGCCAATATGGAGAAGTTCATTACCCAGTGGCATCAGGCACTCGCGGCTGCTCGACTCCCGGAAGATAGACAGCGGGACTTGAATGGCATGGCGAGAAACCTGCAACGACTGCTGGAGCAACGCTCGGAGTTACAACGACTCGCGACGAACCCTCTGCTGTGTGCGATGATTTGTGCGCTGCACCGCGAACGGCTCGAAACCCTCCCCGAAGCACGTATCCAGCTTTACCAGGAATGTATTGAAATGCTCTTGGAGCGCCGCGATTTGGGGCGCAAAATCAAGCTGGATATGACATATGTAGCAAAACTCACTAGAGACCAAAAGCTGGCACTGATTCAGAGTTTTGCCTATTGGCTGATGCTCAACAGCCGCTCCGATGTCGAACGCGAACGGGTTGATGCTCACTTCGACCGCCGTCTGGACTATATGTCCCTTCCAGAAGCAGTAACCGGGGCACAGATACGCGCTTTATTTGTAGAGCGTGCAGGACTTTTGCGAGAACCGATCATTGGACGCATCGACTTTGCCCATCGCACGTTTCAAGAATTTTTAGCCGCCCAAGCCGCGCTCAATGAGGATAGTATTGGCGTACTCTTGCAACATGCAGATGACGATCAATGGCGCGAGGCAATTATTGTTAGCGCCGGGTTAGCTCGTCCTAGAGAGCGTGCAGAACTGTTGAAAGGGTTGCTTCAACGCGGTCACGAAATGCCAGAGCGGCAACACTATTTGCATCTACTAGCTGTGGCGTGTCTAGAAACAACCGTAGAAATTCCTCCCGATGTGCGTGCCCAGGTCATCGAACAGGCTCGGACGCTATTACCGCCGCGAAACTCCAATGAGGCGAGAGTGATTGCTAAGGCTGGCAATAAGATCGTACCTTTGCTTGAACCCAATCCAAGTTACTCTGACGAAGAAGCTGCTCTGTGTGTAAAAGCACTAGCTCAGATTGGCAGCACTGCCGCTATGAACGCTATAGCGAATTACGCAAAAACTATAGTTGAGGCAGATGGTAACCGTGAGTTAAGCAAAGCAATCGGAGGAGCCTGGGACGCTTTTGATCGGCATGACTATGCCCGTACTGTGCTATCCAATAGCACGATACTTAGAGTACCAAACCTAATTTCATGGGACGGATTTGAACACCTCTGCCATCTGACCAACCTATTCCTACTAGAGGCTTTAATTAGTGACATCAGCCCAGTCAGCGCCCTGTCTAACCTGACCAAGCTAGTCGTGACATACACTTCAATCAGTGACATCAGCCCCCTGAGCGCCCTGTCTAACCTGATCTACCTAAACCTACACGGGGATTCAATTAGTGACATCAGCCCAGTCAGTACCCTGTCTAACCTGACCGTACTATTCCTGCAAGGGACTGCGATTAGTGACATCAGCCCCCTGAGCGCCCTGTCTAACCTGACCGAGCTACTCTTGAGCGGGGATTCGATTAGTGACATCAGCCCCCTGAGCGCCCTGTCTAACCTGACCGAGCTATACCTGATACATACTTCGGTTAGTGACATCAGCCTAGTCAGCGCCCTGTCTAACCTGACCGAGCTATACCTGAGTGGGGCTTCGATTAGTAACATCAGCCCAGTCAGCGCCCTGTCTAACCTCATCCGACTATTCCTGCACGGGATTTCGATTAGTGACATCAGCCCAGTTAGCGCCCTGTCTAACCTGACCCAACTAGAGCTGAGTGGGGATTCGATCAGTGACATCAGCCCAGTCAGCGCTCTGTCTAACCTGACCCGACTAACTCTGAATGGAACTTCGGTCAGTGACATCAGCCCTCTTGTTAGCCTTCCCAATCTGACGAAATTGGTTCTACGGCGCACAAATGTAAGAGATTTCAGCCCTCTCAAAGGATTGACTAACCTCGAGATTAGAGTGGAGAAGGGGTCTGAGTGGGAGTGATACTCAAACCCCTAAAGCCTGAGTTCATCAATACAGCTTTCCTCACTGGTACCTTATTTTTACGCAGCTCCCTTACTACGTTTCAAACGTGGAAACCACTCGCGTTTTAAACGCGCCTGGTTATTCTTCCTCATCCTCACCCTCAATCTCGGCGCGAATGAATTCAAGATTTGAGTGAAAAGAACTGATGGAGATGTTTGCATCGTAAGCCTGCATTCCTTTACAGCAGAGCAGACAATCTTCCTCTGTGATTAGTTCGCGATCGCACCCCCAACTGCCAAAGGCGAAGGTAAGAGTATCATCCTCGTCATACTCGTCTAGCTCATCCTCATCAAACTGGTAGGTCACAGTGCAATGAAGTGTATTAGGCTCGTCAGAGTACTCTAGTAATATGAATTTTCCTAACTCCTTAGACCAAACTGGTTTAGTCATTTCCTTTAACTGTTGTGTCCAGCGCTCGAATACTCCCTCATGTTGCATTGCTAGAATGCTCCTTAGTTTTCCGAGTTGCTAGCCCCCAGGTTAAGGGGGCATTTTTCTAGAGAATCAACAAGCGATTGCCTACGGCACCAGCGAAGCTGATCGCGCCTAATCTACTTCTTCAAAATCTCATAAATTACTTGTAGTGGAAGCTCTTGCTCGAAAGCTTCTCGAATAACCGAGAGCTTGTTTCGAGGAACGCTGAGAGTTTTATCAGTCCACTTCTGACCATCCCAAGCGATATAAGAAATACCCCAATACCAGTGATTCGGGTTATCAGGGTCGCGATCGCCTTCTACTTTTGGATATTTGCGAGTTATACCATCTTTGCCCGTTCTGTCAGCCGTATAGCGATAAAGAGAACCACCTTGTTTCGACGGCTTACCAAGGTCAATTACCTTGATTGGAGGCTCAGTTTCCTCGATAACCTCCCTAATCTCTTCTGGCGGAGAGACTAGAAGTAACAGGTCTTTAGTCTCACTCAAGCACTCCTCAAAGCGACGTATCAGAGAGAACTCAATACCTAGGGCATCAATGGAGTTAGCGATCGCTTCCATCTCCTCTATATTCTGGGTCGCGTCCTTGAGAGCCTTCTGTTGCTGGTGAAAGGTTAGGTCAGTAGTCTTGGTTAAACGTTCGCTCACTGGTCTCATGTGAGTGCTACGATGAGCCACCTGACCCAAGTTAGTAGAGTCGTTAACGTTGAACTTCAGCCGCTCCATCAGCATTCTCATCTTGGACATCAAAGCCCCCAGTCGAGAAGTAAGCCTGAGAATCTCGGCAAAAATCTTGATGTAAGACTCTGAATCAAGACCCTTGAACAGCTCCTGTAGCTGCTGGTACGAAACTTCACCGCCAAGAGCCTTGTCTTTATCCAGTGATTTGAGCCGCTTGAGTTCCCTCTCACAGTCAAGAAAATACTGCCTAACCTCGCGCCCTTTAGCAGTGCCAGCCATCATGCAAAAGGACTTAAAGCAGTCCACTGTCATCATGATTAATTCGCTAGGACGCCCAGCCTGTGGATTTTTAAGGCGTTTGGCTGAAAAATCTACACCCTTGATAAAGTTGTTCAAAAGCTTAGATTTAGCATCTGACTTTTGGTTGTAACCAACCCACTGGTAAGCATCATCGAAGTTAACCGGGAACTCCTCATCAGAATCAATAAGCTCTAAGACTTTGTTCTGAGATAAGTCAGTCATTGTTAGAATCCTGTTGTGAATATTGATGTGGACACCTGCTGTCTTGCGAAGTCGTGTGGGTGTCCATTTTTCTAGAGACCAGTTAGGAGAGCGATTAGCTTCGCTAGTGCCGTAGGCAATCGCTATCCATCTAACTTCTCGGCTCTAGTAGCAGCCTTATAGACTCCAAATATTTTGCCTATCACCTGGCGAATAGACAGCCCATGTTTGTCAGCCTTAACCTGCAAGCTCGCATTCTTCAACGCCTGATAACCAGGGTCAGAAGCGAATTTAGACAGGGCGATTGTGAGGATTTCATCCTTAGTCAGCCCCATGCTGCCACCAACAATCAGAGCTTGGCGGTACAATTCATCTGATACTTGACCGGAGAACGTCCGCTTCTCCATGCAGACGATAGGAACCCCGCCGACTAGCCCTCGATCGGGGTGATTTTTTATGTCTTGTGCAACCTCATCTTGAGTTTGCGGTTTTACCTTACCCATTACCTTGTTCCTTTGATAGTCGCTTTGTCCGCTTATCGCGGTAAATTTCAACCTTGTTCCTCATCTCGGTTTCGTTGTAGGCTCCGGCACGAGTGAACATTTCAATCAAGCTGGATAGCGATCGCCCAGTGTCTTCTGATAGCTCCTGAAGAAGCTGATACAGGTCATCTGGAAGGGTCGCGCTAACCTTCTTTGGCATACGTTTTACCCTTAAATTTCTCTGCTGCTAATTGTACGATGCTGTAAATCTGAACCGATAGAGGCAATGTGGAGAATTATTTGCCTCAGATTTGAGGAATAATACTATACTAATTTCAGACAAAAAAAAGAAGCGATCGCACCCCCGAAAGGATGCGACCAACCGCGTCAATTTTAGGTGCTGGTAACACCTAGAATCGGCGTCTTCCATCCCACAGACACGCCTGTAGGAGGCATTTTTAGTATGCATTATCAAGCACCCATACCTGAAGAGGCTGGGGAAAATACAGTTCAAGTTTGTCTAATTCGCCAATCTTTTGAGCCAGGTCTTAGTGGCTTAAGCTGGCGATTTTTTTGTGAGTAATCACCCACACCAGGAAGCGGGAGACGGGATGACATAACCTGAGAGGACAATTTAATGTTAGATAGATATCAGCTACCACCTGAGCTAGAGGTGGAGTCTTTGTATTTGCACCCTCTAGCCCTGATGGAAAAGTGGGGGTTAGACCTAGAAACAACAGCCCGAGAAACGGGAGTAGATGTTGGAACACTAACCCGATATCGCTACCCAGACTATGCCAGCACTAAGCGCAGACCTTATAGAAATAAGTCAGTATTACGAGTTGCAGCCGTTTTAGACCAGCTCTGGAGTGTTACAGGTTGTCCCTATAGAGGAACCCTGCTTCGACAAGGCTCAGCAACCCGGCTTAACTGAAGCGATCGCTACTCCTCAATCAGTCTCAGTATAGTGGGTAGAGTCGCATCAACAGCGAATAACAAACTTCTCTCCCCAGCTCCCCTAACTCCCCCAGCTTCCCCAGCTCCCCCAGCTTCCCAACTCTCCCAGCTTCCAAGAGCTTCCTTAACTTAGTACCAAAAGACAATCGCAACCCTCAATTTGTGGGAGACTGCCAGCGAATACAATTTACCTGTTGGTTGGGTTCTTTTTTGAGTTTTTGTTCAAAATATGGGTCAAATTCCGCTTTCTGCCAATAGCAGGTAGATTTGACCTGCTTGGGAGTTAAATTTCGGACTTTGCTGAGGTCGGCTCCACTGAGGTAGGCTTCACTGAGGTCGGCTCCACTGAGGTCGGCTCCACTGAGGTCGGCTCCACTGAGGTCGGCTCTACTGAGGTTGGCTCTAAAGAAGTTAGCTCCTCTGAGGTAGGCTCTAAAGAGGATGGCTTCACTGAGGTCGGCTCCACTGAGGTCGGCTCCACTGAGCTTGGCTCCTCTGAGGTCGGCATAACTGAGGCCGGCTTTGCTGAGGTCGGCTCCACTGAGGTCGGCTTCACTGAGGTAGGCTCCAATGAGCTTGGCTCCACTGAGCTTGGCTTGACTGAGCTTGGCTTGACTGAGCTTGGCTCCAATGAGGTTGATTTGCCTCAAGTTAGCGTTTTGAAGGGGAGCATTCCTTAAAGGAACTTTTAACTCATTGAGTTTTTGCAGTGCTTCAATCCTAGTCGCGTTGTATTCTTCATCTTGAGTCTTCTGAACGGTTTCCCAGTACTGCCTAATCCTTACTTCCCTATAAACTAAGTTCCCAGACCATATTGTTCCAATCAAAGGAAAAATCACCAAACCCCCAATTACTTTCAGTCGGTTAAGCTGCCTGTGCTTCAGGCTTTTTTCAATAAACTCTGAGGCAAATTCTGATAACGGAAATTGTTCACTCTGCTCTTGCTGAAACTCTCTAGCCTCCCTCAACCGCCTACCTTGTAGCAAATAATCCTTCGCCGTTTTAGGACTTTCCTGCCGTTCATTCCTCCACTCATCAGCCGCCGCTTCAATCTTACGCTGCTGCCTGAGCTTATCCCGACTGTCATTTAACCACTGCCTCAACAAACGCCAGTGACGGATGAGAGCTTCATGAGTAACATCGACTATCACCACTCCCCCAGTTGCCGTTCCTTTCGCCGTTAGCTCGCTGGTGACAATTAACCGATTTTCCTTATCCGCTAATTTCCCAATCACCTCATCAATCAGAGCTTCTGGATGTCTGGCAGTAATCAAATCTCGCTTTTCGACTCGCCTGCGGGTATCTTCTGTCCCCTCTCCTAGCTGAGTTAAATTCAGAAAGATATGCCGAGCGACCTCCTGCTGAGGTGAGGGAAATTGTGCAAAAATCTCCGTCGCTCTTTTATCCAGCGTTCCCCCCACACCACCAAGTTGGGCATAACTGGCTAATTTCAACCCTTCATCAGTGCGTTGTTTCCAAAGTTCTTTCAGGGTATATTGCAGCAGGGGTAAACTACCGGGGGAGTTGACCACATCTTGCAGCATCTCTTCGACTAATTCTGGCTCAATCTTGAGGTTGACTCGCTCGGCGGGTTTAACAATGGCTTGCTGTAACTGTTCCCGCTCCATTGGGGATACGGCGACTAAGTTCTCCTGGATGAGTTGAGCGAGTCCACTATAGTTGTGCTCGATACATTTGCTAAAGAAGTCTGCTCGCATGGCCAGAATGAGGCACAGTTTTTCTTCGAGCTGCTTTAATGCTCCCAGTAAGCAGTCAATAAACTGTTCTCGTTCTGCATTATCCCGAACAGTGGTGAAAACTTCCTCAAATTGGTCGATTACCAGCACCAGGCGAGAAGCCTGGGAGGATTGTACGAGACGGCGTAACCCATCCGCCCCCGCTTTGAGTAATCCCTCTGCTCTCCCTAACTGTTCGGCGCGGTCAAGTTTGGATAAATTTGGTTCGACGAAAGCTGCTGCTAAGTTCAGGAAAGGCTGGCTTCCAGGCACCATAACTTGAATCTGCCACTGGTTGCTCCCTGCTAATTGGCGTCCCAATTTCAGTTGATGGAGTAATCCGGCTCTGAGGACTGAAGACTTCCCGCTGCCGGAGGCTCCGATAATCGCGAGGAAGTTTCCCTGACGCACTTTGTCGATCAGCAAATCTGTGAGTTCTTTGCGTCCGTAAAAGTATTTAGGGTCTTCGTCATTGCAGTCAAAGTATTCTAATCCTTTGTAAGGACAAAACGCTTGGGTTGGTTCTGAAGTAACCTTCTGCTCTGGAACTTCCCAAGTGCGGGTTAAGTTAATCGGTTCGCCAAAGTTAGTAAACGTCGGGTGTTGGGTTGCGCCTTGCAGATGTTGGTTGAGATAATCGACCAAACTGTAATTCGTCACCCAACGTTGGGGACATCTGCTGGGGTCAAGTCCTTCTAGTAGTACCCTCGTTAAGACACTATAAGCACTACCAATCTCCTCAAAAGACCCCTCAAATTCCCTAGACGCCGCGATAAAACAACGGTCTCTGCCTTTGCCTTGTTCGCCTGGGTCAGCCTCTTGCTTAAAATTGAGTAATTCGCCACTATGGCAGCAGTCGAGCCAGACGATTTGCTGCTTAATGGGACTCTCTCTTAATAGTTCTCGCAACCATTTCAAGGACAGTCCGTTAAATTCAATGTCGGGATTCACATCACTGGTTGCCAAAAATCCTTCTGAAATCCCTAACGTGTTACGCAGTCCGTGTCCAGAAAAGTAGAATAAGGCTGTATCGGGGATGCTGTTTCCTTCGGGTAAAAACAGTTTAACCAGGGCTTTTTTGAGTTGTGGCAGTTCAACTTTAAGTGTCTTCCCCACTAATGGGCGATGAGTCTCTCGATCGATCGCTTCCGGCAACCGCCAGACGTTAAACTCACCCTCTTGTTCTAACCGTTGTGCGATCGCTTCTGCATCTTCAGAGGGTGCTTTCAGGTTCGCTAACCCTGAATATTGGTAAGTATTGATGCCAACTACTAACGCATCCCGGCTCATCGCCTCAAGTTCCTCTAGCTTCCACTAGAACTCGATCCAGCTTGGAGCTGCATCATTCCTGATGAATACTTAAACTGTAACTGTTAATTTTTAACTTAAATACTGATGACCCAACTTACTCCCCTAGAACTCGAAGATGGGACAATTATTTATCTTGAAGCTAAAGAAGACGTTGAAATCCCTGTCTCTGTAGCTCCCACTTCTGAAGCAACACGGGAACTAACCCGTGCTGATTTAGAAAAAGGCTTAAGTCAAGCTCAAATCCTACAAAGTTTCAAGCTAGTCGAAGGCACAATCCGAGCTTACACTCAGTACACACTCAACGCTTTTCGTCAAGTCGCCAACGCCAATATTAATAAAGTCACCCTAGAATTTGGCATGAAAGTTGGGGGTAAAGCAGGCATCCCTTACATTACCGAAGGCACTGGCGAAAGCAACCTCAAAATTACAGTGGAATGTTCTTTCCCTGACAA
>DATNPC010000453.1:0-3672 GCA_036703375.1 Allocoleopsis sp. | reverse complement strand
AAAATTCACCGTTCCCACCAAACGGCCGCCGCCGACAATTGGCCCAACCATAACATGTGCGTGATCGTCTCGCGGACAAAAATCGTTCCAACTGCCAGGAGGTAACACCAAGCCCTCATGGGCTGGCGCATGACGTTCAGCCACGTAGCGCAAGATGGGATTGCGCTCAAAGCAGACGTCTGGATTGGGAATATCCCGAACATCAACTGGTGTCAACAGAGACTGCCCGTCGAACAGATGAATTCCCCAATGTTGGACGCCAAAATACTCGCCAACCCGATCCGTCAAGCGCAGTTGTAATTCTCGCTCATCACGGGCTTGTGCGATCGCATGAAATAAAGATTGCAACGAATTAGCCATGGATTGGAAAGCAAAGTGTACCCGATCGAGGACTAGGCACAGTTAGGGAACTACTCCTACTCTAGCCTTATGACCTTTTTAGACGCTGTTGGTAACCAAAAGCTTCCCACGAGCCAAATTCCGACAGTTGACTTATTCAAGTAAAGGAATTTAGCATGAGCAGCAATCTAGCAACAAAATTGCGTGTAGGGACGAAAAAAGCCCACACTTTCGCGGAGAACGTCGGTTTTGTCAAATGCTTTTTAAAAGGCGTGGTAGAGAAAAATTCCTACCGGAAGCTAGTGGCTAACTTCTACTTTATCTACTCAGCTATGGAAGAGGAGATGGCCAAGCACAGCAATCACCCGCTTATCTCCAAAATTAACTTTCCCCAACTTCACCGCAAGCAGTCTCTAGAACAAGACTTAGCTTACTATTATGGTGCTAACTGGCGCGAGCAAATCCAATTATCCCCGGCTGGTGTAACCTACGTACAGCGCATCCGCGATATATCGGAAAATGCACCAGAACTCCTGGTTGCCCACGCCTACACTCGCTACCTCGGCGATTTATCGGGCGGACAAATTTTCAAGGGCATTGCCCAGACAGCGATGAACCTGCCTGATGGACAAGGAATTGCCTTCTATGAGTTCCCAGAGATTTCTGATGCGAAAGCCTTCAAAACGATCTATCGCCAAGCGTTGGATGAACTGCCAGTTGATGATGCTGGTTGCGATCGCATAATTGATGAAGCGAACGCCGCCTTTGGCCTGGTGATGAAAGTCTACCAAGAATTAGAAGGTAATTTGATCGAAGCGATCGGTCAAATGTTGTATAACACGCTCACTCGCCGTTATAGAAGAGGGAGTACCGAACTAGCACCTGCCGACTAAGTCCCATGAGAAGACAAGTAATGCTCAAACCGCTCCCGAAGCTGGTCAACCGTCAGATTTTGACTCCAGTACTCTACTAGAGCGTGACCAAATGCCCAGGCATTGCGATCCGGTGAAGCAGGATTTTCTAGCAGCAGAGGCCAAAGAGATAGTAGGTCGAAGTTGCGAATGTTCGAGTCGTCGGAACTCAAGAGTGAGAACAAGTCATACGCCATCTGAAGTTTACCAATAACGACGGGTAACTGTTCCACGGGAATTTGCTCGGCTAGCAGGTAGGCGAGGGTTGGCTGTCCGGTTGTCAGCGTGGAAATGAACCGGAGAACGGGACTTTTGAGTAGTGCGGTGAGTCCTTGGGTGGTTGCCATCTGGAAGGTGTAGCGATCAATAATTTTGGCGGCAGCGACGGTGCGGGCTTCCAGGTTCCGCAAAAAACGGGCAAGACGCAGTTGCTTGACAGGGTCGATCGCATCTACCAGTGCTAACGATAGCGCATCTACTCCCCAAGCTGTTCGCCCCGTTTGGCTGTCACCCGTGACGACAGGTAGAACAAAATCGCAGAAGTCATCCAGCAACTGGACGCGATACTCAGTAGCTTCCCGGATCGCTTTTTCCTTCGGTCGATCGCCCCATTCCCAATCATAAGGCGGTGCCCACTCGCGGATGGGACGCAGGCGATCGACTTGAGTGACAATGGCGATTGCAGGTAAATCTTCAATATCCGCCTTCATGTCTGTGAGAAAATCCACATCCATTTGCAAGGCAGGATCGAGGGCTGGGGTAACGAGTAGCAGCAAATCGGCGTTGTTGGCATAATCGAGAACGAGTTCCCGTAAATCTGCACGGTTCACTTGTTCGTAACCGGGGGTATCCCAAAGTGTCAGGGTTTCTCCAGTTTGGGTCTGCCAGTGATAATTTTGAATGCGATCGGTACTGGGCAAAACATCCACTTCAGCTAAATCTGCCTGAAATAGCGTATTAATCAAGCTACTTTTTCCCGAACCCGTTCGCCCTACCAGTAGAATATTGACGGGCTTTTGCTCTACCGCTTCAGCCGGTTCGGCTTGAGTCAGAATTTCTCGGAGAGTTTGAGTCTTCGCCTTGGGTAGCGTCGGGCTAGCAACCGGGGATTCTGCAATCGGCAGAGTGGTACCGCCGTAAAGTGCGATCGCTTGCCGACATAAGTTCCGGAGTGCCGCCTCTCGCAGCGACTGACCTAAATTCACGAGTAATTGCTGAGTGGCTTGGTTACTCGAACCTTGACTGGCAACTCTAGCGGCTGCTGCTACTGGGTTTAAAATCCACTGCGCCCAGTTCCAAACTTGCCAAAGTTTCCGAGCCGCTGGCTCTAGTTTGCGGTAAACTTCATAAGCTTGATAAACCTGCCCAACCGTCACCTGATTGAGGGCAGGAGATAGTTTTTCCATCCACCGATCCATATCATCCATGGTTCCCCGAATTAGTCCGTAAGCTTGGGGAACATAGATATTGAGCAGAGGATACTTCTCTTCCGGATGGTAGACATATGCGATCGCAACCACAACTTCCTGGCATCGCTTCCAAAAGATTGACCAATCTTCCCAAACCGGTGGATCGCTGCGTGATGCGGCTAGAATTTCTTGGAGTGCGGTTTCGGCTTTACTGGCGGTATCCGTTCCTGTTGGTTGCACTGTAGTCAGATCGGTAGCGGCTTCCAGTTCTTCGCTAACTTCTGCTAATGCCGCTTCTAGCTGGTTAACCGCCGGTTGAGTCCATTTCACTAGCAGCCAACGCCAACCGACTAATACAAGGGTGAACGCGCCCCAAATCCAGTTAATACCCCACTCGTGAATCTGCCTTCCTGCGGCTACCAGTAGGAACGTAATGATAATTGCGATCGGGAGCGCTAACACGACCCACTGCCAAGGTTTTAATCGCACCATTGCCCTATACCTACTTAGGGTTTATTTAGACAGATTAACGTGGAATTGTTTTTCATCCAGAAGAAATCTTTAATTTTATTTACTTCAAAGTGAAATGAATTTTGTTCGCGTTTTCTGTGCGCGAACACAGCTGAAACCTTAGTTTACACAACGTTCGAGAGAAAATTGAGAAGCAGCAGTAATTGAAGGAGGTGTAGACAGAGGATGAACAATTGACTTGATTCATAACGACATGAGTTAAGTTAATCCGCTTTAAATATGTCTTAGCTTAGTTATCCACGAACAATTTCTCTCCTTTCTCCTTAAAGAATCCTCACGCTTTTGAGCCAGTCGTTACCCCTCGATTTCTCTGAGCTAATCTGAAAGCAGTAGCCAACTCATGACTCTATGGATATCGATAAACTGCAAGAACAGGCAGACCAATACATCGCTCGAGGTGAGTACAGCGAGGCGATCAATTTGTACGATAAGTGTATTAAGGCTAATCCTACTCTTATATCCAACTACTGGTATCTAGGACT
>DATNPC010000452.1:0-7838 GCA_036703375.1 Allocoleopsis sp. | reverse complement strand
TTAATTGGGCAACCAGCTCGCACAGTTGTATTGGGTCTAAGGTCAACTTCAGCACTAAATATGGCTTGTCGGATGTTGCCTCAACAATACACCCACCTACTGGTAGCTCAACAGAAACAACGAGATACTGCCCTGCACCATAGAAGTACTTTTTCTCTCCTAGATATAATTCCTTCTGTCCTTGAACAATCATGGCAAGGCGCGGTTCATAAGCCTGGTGAAGTACGGTAGAGGTAGCAGCATCTGCTCGTGCAAAGCTTAACTGACTAATCACCGTTTGATGAATACCATTCTTGCTTCCAGTATGCTGCGCTACCAGTGCCACTAGATCTTTGCATTGATCCGAAGTTTCATCTGCGTTGCGGGTTGCACTTGTACTGCGCTTTGCACTAATTATGCCAGGATTAGGAACTTCAAGGGTCATAATTAGAGTCTCAACTCACTAAACTCCTTGCATTTTAACGATTGTAGAGCGTCTGTAGAAAAACTGCTTTGGAGAATTAGGCAATTATCGGATAGGTTTGGGCATTTCAAGAAGCATTTTGCAATCTTATGCTGGACTCAGATTGATAGACCAGAAGAGGATCAGACAATCATGCAGGACCAGACAAAAATCGCTTTAGTGACAGGAGCGAGTCGAGGACTGGGTAAGAATACTGCGTTGGCACTTGCCAAGAAGGGGATGGGTGTGATTGTGACCTATCTCAACGGTGAGACGGAAGCAAAATCTGTTGTCTCTGCAATTGAAGCAATCGGCGGTAAAGCAGTGGCATTGCAACTCGATACGGGTAACATCAAAACCTTTGATACGTTTGTGGTGCAAGTCCAGCAAGCGCTGCAAAACACCTGGCAAACCGAGCAATTTGATTTCCTCATTAATAACGCTGGAATTATTGGTGGTAACTCACTGTTTGCAGAAACAACAGAAGCAGAATTCGATCAATTGCTCAACATTCACTTTAAGGGTGTCTTCTTTCTCACTCAGAAGTTACTCCCATCGCTTAAAGATGGTGGACGAATCGTAAATCTTTCATCGTTTCTTACCCGCACCGCATACCCAAGACGGGCTGCCTATGCCAGCATGAAGGGCGCGATCGAGGTTCTGACTCGATACTTAGCAAAGGAATTGGGACACCGACAAATCACAGTGAATGCCGTCGCTCCGGGCGCGATCGCCACTGAGGGAAGTGTCGTGCGGGACAATCCAGAAATCAACAAGCTCATCGCGTCACAAACTGCCCTCGGTCGGGTGGGTGAGCCGGATGATATTGGCGGTGCGATCGCATCGCTATTGTCTGAAGAAAATAGCTGGCTCACTGGACAGAGAATCGAAATCTCCGGCGGTCAGTCTCTCTAATACAAACCAAACTTGCGATCGAGAATACAACAATGACGAATAACAAGGCAAAAATCGCTCTCGTGACAGGAGCAAGTCGAGGACTGGGCAAGAATACTGCTTTATCACTCGCAAAGAAGGGGATGGGTGTGATTTTGACCTATCTCAACAGTGAGACGGAAGCAAAATCCGTTGTCTCTGCAATTGAAGCAATGGGTGGTAAAGCGGTAGCGCTGCAACTCGATACGGGCAACATTAAAGCTTTTGAGGCGTTTGTGGTGCAAGTCAAGCAAGCGCTGCAAAACACCTGGCAAACCGAGCAGTTTGACTTCCTCATCAATAACGCTGGAATTGGTCAAAATTCATTGTTTGCAGAAACAACGGAGGAAGAATTCGATCAATTGCTCAACATTCACTTTAAGGGTGTCTTCTTTCTCACTCAGAAGTTGCTGCCATTGCTTAAGGATGGTGGACGAATTGTGAATCTTTCATCGGGCCTTACCCGCATCACATACCCAGGACGGGCGACCTATGCCAGCATGAAGGGCGCGATCGAGGTTCTGACTCGATACTTGGCGAAGGAATTGGGACACCGACAAATCACAGTGAATGCCGTCGCTCCAGGTGCGATCGCCACCGATTTTTCGGGAGGCATCGTGCGGGACAATCCGGAAATCAACAAGCTCATCGCGTCACAAACTGCCCTCGGTCGGGTGGGTGAGCCGGATGATATTGGCGGTGCGATCGCATCGCTATTGTCTGAAGAAAATCGCTGGATCGCTGGACAAAGAATCGAAATTTCAGGGGGACAGTCTCTCTAAACGAATCAAGTTCAATGTCATGTATCAAGGAAACGCCATGAGAGAGCGAAAACCGATCGATCCAGCACTGCGACGCTTACTAGATGAGCAGGCCGTGAATTCAGGCAATCTCGCGGCGATGAACAATCAGGAACGGGTGCAAATGGTGCGATCGATGTTGGTGCGATCGCTAGAGAGCCGTGCGTCCATTCCCGGTCTGCCGAATGAGGTTGAGATGCAGGAAGTGGCGATCGCTCCCGATCTTGCTGCTCGCCTTTACCGACCACCTGGCGCTGCGCGACTGCCAGTGCTAGTCTACCTGCACGGAGGAGGCTGGGTCGCTGGCTCAGTCGCAACGCACGACCCATTCTGCCGTCTTCTGAGTCAGGCGGCGGAGATCATCGCGATCTCGGTCGAATACCGGCTTGCACCGGAGCATCCCTATCCTGCGGCTGTAGAAGACGCACTCACCGCTATACAGTGGACTATTGAAAAAGTGGCAGATTGGGGCGGCGACTCTGCACAACTAGCCCTCGGTGGCGATAGCGCAGGTGCAAATCTAGCTGCGGTAGTCGCCAATCAACTTTGTGCTACGGTACAGGCAGATGTGCTTCGCGCTCTGTTGCTGCTTTATCCCGTCACCGATCACCCGATCGCCAATCACGCTTCTTACATCGAGAACGCAACGGGCTATGGACTCGAAGCGGATACCATGCATTGGTTCTGGAAGCAGTATGCACCTGACGTTTCGCCAAATAATTCAAATGTGTCACCCTTGCAATTACAAAAGGTGCTGGCGCTACCGCCAACATTAGTCGCAACGGCGGAGTATGACGTGCTGCGGGATGAGGGTATCGCCTATGCCGAAAAGCTGGCAATGGCGGGAATAGCAGTGACGCACCTGCACGCACCCGATATGAACCACAATTTTGTTGCATTCCCAGGAACGGTACGGCGCTTCCCTCAATCTAACGCTACACTCGCTCAGATCTCTCAATGGTTGCAGGCTGTTCTGAGAAGTAAGCCTTAAGATAGACAGGTCAAATGCTGAAAAGCAAGCCGATGAACAATAGCTCTGTTGATCCGATCGAACTCGCTCAGCGGATGAAAAAAACGCTGGTGTTATCCAGTCGTAAACTAAGCTGGAATGGCATCCTGGTTGAGCAGTATCAAAAGGAGCTTGATATCTCCTTGGAGGATGCACAACGTGTTGGCACCAGTTAAGAGCTGTGCTTGCTTAAAACGCCTAATAAGCAGTCATGCACACGATATTTTTCTGTTTGTAAGCCTACGTTGATGATCTAAATCATGGAAGAGGAGCAATCTGATGACATCATCGTTCTGGTTCTTTGGCACTCACTTTAATATTATTGCCGATCGCACGACGACCGCAGGTCAATACGATTTGCTCGAAGGTTACTTTCTCCCAGGTAAGCAAACTCCCCTCCATCGCCATACACGCTATTCGGAACACCTCTATGTGCTAGAAGGAGAATTCACGGTCTGGACTGGTGAAAACAAGATTGTGCTGAGTGCGGGCGATCACGTCCTGATCCCCGTTGGCGTTCCCCAGGCAGTGGGTGTATTGAACGATCGCCCTGCTCGGGGATTAGTGGTCACTGCACCCAGCGGATTTGCTCGACTGGTTGCTGCCACAGGGACATCAAGAGGGGCAGAAACACCGGATATGGACTTGTTTATGCAAATCTGTGGCGAGATTGGCGATGAAGTTCTGGCTCCGCCCGGAGCTTTACCTTGATGCGACTGCATTGCAAAAAATGACAGCACCAAGAACGATGCTCACAATGAATTTACAACCTCAAAACGATACCTCACGCCTGACGCATTACCAAACTCAACTTGAGATTGCCCGTAGCTTTCATGCTGCGCTAGTTGCGCGGGATTGGCGTGCCATTCGTGCCCTCCTCACAGAGGATGCACAGTGGACACTACCTGGTGATAACGCAATTTCAGGCACTGCTGACGGAGCCGATGCTGTAGTCGATCGCGCCCGCAAAATTGCCAGCTATGGTCTGAATTTCGAGCTACTGCATATTCTCGTCAGCCGAGACAATGTGGCGCTATCTTTGCACAATACAGCACGACAGGGCGATCGAATTCTGGATGAGTATCTGGCTACAGTCTGCCGGCTCAAAGATAGCAAAATTACTGCGATCGAGACATTCCTTTCTGACGTTGACGGCATGAATGCTTTCTTTGTCTGAGGTTTATCAACGTTCCCACAATATTGCGCCTTCAGGAGACAACATGAAAGCTATCACCCTACAAAAAAGTTCAAAAACGCTCCTGATTGGATTGCTGCTCTCAGGATTGACCACGACAGTACTCATTCAACCCGCAGGTTCAGCTCCAACTGCTCAACCCGCAACGCCGAACCCCTCAAATAACGTTGTGCTTTTCTATCACGGGGTTTGGACTGGAACCTATGCGACTGTGGGCTCTCAAGGTCGAGTTCAGCTGTACATTGACCCATCTGAGCAACTCCACGGGAGTTTAGCATCAAACGACGGACAGCACTTTGCCCAAATCAGTGGCGACCATCGCGGCAACGAGTTTCACCTGGTTTTTACTCCGCCCGCAGGGGTGACGAATCAGTTTGGCGACCCTTCTCCCGTTGAGGTCGATGCAACGGCAAAATGGGAAAAACTGGCTAGTGGCTCAGCTCGGATTGTGCTGATTACTAGAACAAGAACAGGGCACACTCAGCGATATGAGTTTGAGCGCGTAAAAGTCATTCAGTAGAAGAATCAGCAATTGACCCGCTGCTTCTCCAGAAGCAGCACTGCGATCGCGGTGCTCTCAGTATAGTTGCCTCCGTTTGGCTGAACGAACGCATGTTGAAGGAGAATTTTATGGTTGACAGCCGTAACCTGAGTTTGGATTTAACGAATGCCGCTACGATCGATGATCTGCAGTCTAACGCTGCGGCCACATCACCTGCTGCTCGCACTCGCGAGCCGTTCCAGGTTCGATCGCACGACGGTACAACGCTGGCTGGAGATGCCCAGGGCGATCCTGCGGCTCCTGAAATTCTATTTATTCATGGCTTGCGTCAGAGCCGCTTGAGCTGGGACAAGCAGTTTGCTGACCCCGCCCTCTCGGGTTTTCGACTGGTTCGATTCGATCTGCGTGGTCACGGCGACTCCGATAAGCCCACTTCCCCGTCAGCCTATGCCGATCCTGACCGCTGGGGCGACGATCTCGCAGCGGTGATTGCAGGCGCGAAACTGCGAAGGCCGGTGCTCGTCGGATGGTCTTTAGGAGGGTGGGTTGTGGGTGGCTACCTCCGTCGTCACACAGGCAGACAAATTGCCGGTCTCAACCTGGTGGGCACCGTCGTCACATTTGCTCCAGAACTCTTTACCCCACTCGTTGCCACGCTGGCGCAGTCCACCGTATCGCCCGATCTGGCGACCCGAACAGCAGCCACTGCCGAGTTTCTCTTAGCCTGCTTCCACCATGCTCCATCGGGAGCAGAACTCGCCCAGATGATGGTTATCAACGGCATGGCCGCAAGTGCTATAAACACTGTCATCGCAGAAACCAGTATGCCAAACCTGGATGCAACATTTCGCGGATTCGACGGGCCTGTGCTGCTGACGCATGGCGCACACGATCGGTTGGTACGCCCCGCCGCATCCCAGCGCCTGCTCTCGTTGTGTCCGAACGCCCGTCTCTCAATGTATGAAAACAGCGGTCATAGTCCTTTCTACGAGGAACCCGATCGCTTTGGCTGCGAACTCGCTGCTTTCGTGTCAATCGCAAGCAAGGAGTAACCGATGGATGTTGCTACTGCGGGACGGCTCGCCCGAACGCTTGTCTGGGGGAAAACGCTCGGTAATGAAAAGAAGGCGTGACACGGGCTAATTAGAAATTTTGAATTCATTTCGCCTAAGAGATAATAATACAGTATCCGCCATTCAAGTTTGACGGCTTGTCTTTTGACGTTCTCTTATCGCTTCATTCAAAATAAGAACTGTAGATTGTTAGTTGTTAGCCAATTTTTGAATTCAAGAAAAACTATACCAAGAGGATTTTCTAATTCTTTTTAGAAACTAACAAGTAACAGATCGAGATAGAAATATATTTAATTGACTAATTAGTGATATTTCTATCTTTTGGAAAAGGAGGAGAACTAGAGTTGAAAAGAATTCTATCAGTCCTAGGAATTGCGATCGCGTTGTTGATATTGGCGTTCAGTCATCCTGCTTTCGCCGCAGATACGGCAAATGGGGCTAAAGTCTTTAGTGCCAACTGTGCGGCTTGCCATGCTGGTGGCCGTAATGTTGTGATGGCAGATAAAACCCTCAAAAAAGAAGCTTTAACTAAGTATGGCATGAATTCATTGGATGCTATTACAACTCAAGTCACCAATGGCAAAAATGCCATGCCTGCTTTTAAGGGACGTTTGAATGATAAGCAAATTGAAGATGTCGCTAGCTATGTTTTAGAGCAAGCTGAGAAGGGTTGGTGAGAAGGGTTTAGGAAGAGCTAGAGAAATCCTAAATCTTTTGATACTTGGGAATTTCTTTATCCTAACTATCCCTGCGTGATTTGCTCCTCTGTGGTTGATTAAAAAGTTTTAGTAATTGATGAACCGCAGAGGACGCAGAGTACACAGAGAGAATTTGACAGCTCATTGAGATTCTGAGTGTTATGAGTTGGCTTTATCGATTTTCGTTGAGCTTGAGTATTGCGATCGCTATTGTTTTCCTACCAATAACAGAGCCAGCAAAAGCGCTAGCCTATAAGGCTACATCGCTTAGCGCGATTGAGTTCTTCGATTTAGGAGTAGATGAGCTTAAAAGCGATCGCACTCGTCAAGCGCTGAACTATTTTACCCAAGCTATTGAACAAGATGCTAATTTTGCGGCGGCTTACAGTAATCGCTGTTTAGTTTACCTTCAGCTCAACGCACTGACAAAATCTATAGACGATTGTACAGCAGCATTGCAACTCAATCCTGCTAACACGGAAGCTTATCTAAACCGAGGATTAGCCTACTATCGGCAGGGAAATTATTCAGCGGCAATTTCGGAGTATAACCAGGTTATTGAACGAAAACCGGATGATTTACGAGCTTACTACAATCGAGGATTAGCGCGTTTCGATCTAAAAGACTATGAAGGCGCGATCGCAGATTATAATCAAGCTTTAGAACAGAGTTTTCAGCCGTTTGACCCTCTTCTCGCAGATATCTACAACGATCGAGGGTTAGCCGAGCTAATGTTGGAGGAGATGGAAGATGCGATCGCAGATTTTTCGGTAGCGATTAATTTAGATACCAATAATCATCGAGCCTTCTACAACCGCGCCTGTGCCTGTCACCGAAATGGAGATTTATTAGGCGCAATGAGAGATTTTACCCTGGCATTACAACTTGAACCCAACCGCGCCGAAGCTTATGTTAATCGGGGTTTAATTCGACACGAATTAGGGCTGCAACAAGCTGCACTCGCTGACTTGAAGATGGCATCGCATCACTTTAACGCTCAGGGAAATCAATCGGCGTATCAAATGACATTAGCTCTGATTGAGCGGTTGCAGCAGTTACTTCAATCAGCTGATACAGCGGTTGCATAAGTCTTTTGAGTTGCCGTCTTACGTCTGGAATTAGGGCACAGTACAATTTACAAATGGAGGAGCGGGAGTAGTTCCTCTTTGATCGATCGCGCCAATAT
>DATNPC010000451.1:0-2512 GCA_036703375.1 Allocoleopsis sp. | reverse complement strand
AGAGTGTAGTGTCAACCCCCATGCCATCGGTGAGAGAGTGAATTTTGCTTGGTAAATCTGGATCGCGAGCATCAAAAACCGCTTCGGCACCCACAGCTAGCGCTTTTTCGATCCGGGAGGGAAGCAGATCGGTTGCGATCGCTTTTGCACCGAAGTACTTCACCAGCATAATGAACATTAGTCCAATCGGTCCCGCCCCCGTTACTAAGACGGTTTGACCGGGACTAACCTGTGCTTTTTTGACGGCTTTCAGGCAACAATTGGTGGGCTCAACAAAACTGGCTTGCTCAAAGCTGACACGATCCGGAATCGGAATCAATCCTCCATGGCGGACAATATGCCCCGGAACTTTGACATACTCAGCAAATCCACCGCCACTGGGGGTAAACCCAGCAGTTGTAGTGATGGTTTTGTAGACTTCGCACATTGAGAAGTTGTCATTGAGACAGTAGCCGCAACGCATACAGGGGATATGGTGCATGACCACAACTCGTTGCCCCACTTGCCAACCCGTGACATCTTCTCCTACGGCGGCAATCACGCCAGCGGTTTCATGACCATAAATGCGGGGTGGATCGTAGAGAGGATAGCGAATTTTCTTGATATCAGACTGGCAAAGGCCTACGACTTTTACCTGTACCAATACCTCATCACTTTGCAATTCTGGTACTGGCACTTCTTCGTAATTGAGCTGATTGACCCCTCGGAATACCTGCGCTTTCATGCACCATCCCTCCATTTCCTCGCAATTTTAGACTTTAACATGAGGAGATGCGATCGCTCCTATCCGGGTTTGCGATCGCCTTTCCTCGCTGTTAGCTATCTTGTCTCAGAGATTAGGGGTTCGATTTATTGATGATAGTCACGATCAACTCATGGACGAGAAGTCCGGTCGTGCAAAGGTTTTATCGCTGTATTGGGTGCAATATTCTGGGTGTAGCGGTTCTTTAGCCGTGTAAACAAAAAATAGGGCTGCACGCTCTTTTTGACGCGATTGACCGTGATGGAAAGTCCCTTTTGTGTCCGCAAAAATCACTGTACCTGCTGGGCCCGGACATGACTTCCAAGCCGATCGCGGTACGATTGTCTCTAGGTCGCGATCGGTAATTCCTAGAGCATTTGCTTTCGCCATCTTTTGGTTGATGCGCCAAGATAAGATAGGTGAAATATTATATTTAGGAATATATTCAAACGGCCCATTTTCGCGACTTACATCGCTCATGTAAACAAATATCTTCAAAATCCGGCGATCTTCTAAATCTTGATGCCAGAATTCCGTCGTTACAGGATTGTTATTGGCAAAATCTCGCCGTAAATGAACTCCCTGGAAGCCAACAGGAAGACCAATGAAGTTCTCCGCTATATTGAGTAGACGCTCTTCACTTCCCCAAGAATAAAACTCGGGTAAATCTGTAACCGTGAAAATTTGAGGATAAGTTGAAGGAGCATCGCTACTCATGGTGCTTCTATCAACCCTCTCAGGAGGAAGAAGCGTTTTCATGACTTCTAATTGACTCTTGGCCGCTTCAATCAGTTGTGATGTCGAAGACAATCCTAACTCTTTTAAAGACGTGACGAAAACACCTTCTTTATTGCAAGTTTCAACAATACGCCGCTCGAATTGAGAAAGTTCGGGAAGTTTGGGAGCATGCTTTAGCAGTGAAACCTTATAACTGGCTTCAGAAGGAATTTTAGCAACTTTATTTTGAATTTTTTGAGGAATGCTACTCAACATAGGACAAGATTCGATTACTATAATTTTTGATGTCAACCAGCGAAGCGATTGAGATTTTCAAGCTGCAATACAGGCTTTAAAGATTGTTCCAGCTCCTAGTTTCCGGAAAACGCTAATTACTCGATCTGGGCATTGATGCTTCAGCAATCTCAACTCCCATCCCAACCTCTTCAGATTCAGAAGCATTAAGACCAAAAACAGACTTAACGACTAAAGCCATAAAAGAACTCATAATACCCAGAGTCCAGAAAGGCCAGCTTGTAAAAGACTTTAGATAAAGCAGCATATCTTCTTTTACAGTGTCACCCATTAATTCATTTTTTAAGATACCCACAATCCGGCGGCTGCAAAACTTGCGAGAATATCCTATCTCTTGAAGTTTTACGTAAACTTCAGGAATATCTTGATGTCGAATTCTGAATAAAGCTTTTGGATCTTTTTGCCAATAGCTCTCTCCCATCGTACACTCAACGTAATTTTCCTTCGTTACCAGCACGCTTCCACAAGCCGCACAAAATCCAGTCCAGTAAGCAAAACCTCCCCAGTTATCGACACTCTCCGGCCATTTGCGTAGAGCCAATTGAGCTAGATCGGTTCGACAAATTGTCGATGTGATAAAAATCACGCTACCGAATCGTTGGCTAATGTGATGCTGAAATATAGCTTTTCCTTCAGAACTATCTTTCTCAAAGCTAGTATCAAACCAGTGTTCTCCAACTGTGGCAGCTGTTTCTCGATCGCGTCCTGCAAAGTTTAAATAAAACAAGGTTAACTCTG
>DATNPC010000450.1:0-3876 GCA_036703375.1 Allocoleopsis sp. | reverse complement strand
GCCAAGTATCGTCGTGAAGCACGGGGCGCAGACGAATCTCTGTTCCGTTTAAATAGAATTTGCGCCCTTCAATCCAGAATTCGCGAAAGCCGAATTGCTGGTTGTATTCATCATCAATACCACTACCTTTAACGTCCAGTTGTAGCGTGTACAGGTTCGGTTGACCGACATCCCACAGTCGCGGATTGGGCCAGTCCCAAACGAGTTGCAGGGTTTGGCGTTGCTTCGCTTGAACCTGGGCAGTGGTCGTAAATTCCCGTTCCACGTTGCCCTTCTCGTCAAGCATCTTGGCACGCACCTGAGCGTTACCGGCTTGGGTGACGCCTGTAAGTTCTACGTCTAGCTTGACCTGTTTTTGTCGGGTGGAGGGTTGCACGAATACGTCACTGACGTGCGGGCCTTGGGGCAGACTGAGTAAGCGCACCTCACCAATGAGGCCCCGCGAATCCAGCGTCGCCTCGGTGGTATACACTTCATTCGGCCCCATGATGATGGTTTTTTCCTTTTCATCCCTGACTGTCACCACCAGTACAGCTAGGGTGACTTCTTGTCCAGGTTTGACGAGTTTGCTGATATCCACCGCACCGTAAGGCCAGTTCACCTCGCCGCATTTCACTCCAGTGACGTAGACCACTGCATCGGTACTAACTCGTCCGATATCCAAAAAAAGCGATCGCCCTTGCCACTCTTCGGGTATCGTTACAGTGCGTTGATACCAGGCTTTTGCCAATTTTTGACCGTTGAAGTTTTCCCACGCTTTCCCGGTTCCCCGCGAAATGACTCCCGGTATGGAATCATCATTCTCGCGCTGCCAATCCCCTGGTACCGAAATAGAACCCCAACCGGATTGAGGGGGTTGCTGTTCTGAGGCTGAGTTTACGGGAATAAATTGCCAAACACCATTGAGGTAGAGTTGTCCGCGTTTGCTGTTTGACTGTAATAAGGACGTGCTACTAAATTTTGCTATGGCACGATTAGCAAAGTAGTTCTCTCGAACGGCGAGACCGATTGCTCCGAAGAGAACGGCGGATAACACAAGGATTAAGCCTAGTTTCGCCAGTCGATTGCTCATAAGCTAATACGCATTGAACTTGCATATTCAAATCCTGGCTTTTTGTCAGCGAGCGGTTGTGATAGACAAGGGACAACCTACTCCAAGCTCCAATTGTATATTGTGTGGATTAAATGCACATCGCTTGACGAATTCTGGAGAGTCCCTCCGTTATCCTTGGCATCAAGATATTATGGGAGTGACTGGAGTAGCGACAAGAGTTACCGAATTGTCCGATCGCTTATCGCTGTTTTGTCTAACGATTTGTTGGTAATATTGAGTCATCGTAATCGCCTTCTGACTCCAGGTTTGCGTCTTGACGAATTCATAACCTACCCGACCCATTTGCCAACGAGCTTCAGGATGTTGAAACATATATTCAATTGCCTGAGCCAGTGCCTGAATAGTTGCCGTTGGCGAGTTTACGGGAACTTTAATTCCAGCGCGATCGGGAATAAAATCTCTAGCTCCTTGATGATTTAGAACAACGATCGGTAGGGCATGAGCCATTGCTTCGAGTAACTGCGTACCAAACGAATCTCGCAAACTCGTAAATAGTAATACGTCACTTTTTAGATATTCCGTCTTTAGTTCTGTCCAGGAAACTCGACCGCGATATACGACCCGATTTTCCAAGCCAAATTCTTTAATCCAATCCGGCACGCAATGAGCAAGAAAGCCATCGCCTAGGATGGTCATTTTCAAAGGAATCGAATCCCTAACGCCTGCCAGCGATTCAAGAGCAAGACGCAATCCCTTTCTCGGATAAATTCCACCAACCCAAAGTATCTGTAGTTCTTGCGAACTTGAACGGCTTGGAAGTTCTGGATGTAGATAGTCATCCGGTAAGGCGTTATCCAGTAACATTTCTACCCGACGTGCGCCAAGCTTCCGAGTTAGATGAAGAGTGTCACTGTTAGTCGCTAAAACCAAATCGGCTTGTCTCACCGTTTTGGCAACAAATCCGTTGAATCTAATCGATTTAACTAATAAAGAGCGTACAATCTCTAGCTTCCAATTGTTAAGAAAATACTTTTTGAATGCTGGTGGAGCAGTTTGTCCGCCCCCAACGGGTCCAAAAATAAAGGGTTTATTGAGATAACACAGCCAAGAACCTGTATTTACACCGCTCCAAGTTACATGATGGACGATATCAAATTGATGTTCGCGATCGAGAGCTAATGCTTTCTTGTAGGCTTGCTTCTGCCATCCTAGGTAATGTGCATAGTAGCCATAGAGTGCCATAAAGCGAGCTTTCGTAAAACGCTTGATCCAAGGGGGAACCTCAGTATAGATAAAGTGTAGGTTGGATATTGATTGAGACTCCAGTACCCGTTCAATAACGTCTTGGTTAACCAAGTCAGTTAAAACCCAGACATCATGGCCCACTTCAGCTAAGTGCCATGCCCAGTTCCAGCCACAACCCGCTTCAGAGCCAGTTTCAGGCGTACAGGCATAGGCAAAAAGCAGAACCTTAAACGTTGATAGCTCTTGAGGCGCGATTTTTAACATTTAGAAAAGCTCATCGACACGCTAAATAGCGCAAAATAAGTTGACCCGATTCTCTTTGCAACAGATAGCTGAACTCTAAACGAGCTAAGTTAAAATTTATTGGACTTGATGATTAGTCTTATAAATTTCATCTTGCTTTAGATAGATAATTTTGCCAATTATACGCTTAAAGCAGCTAAATGAAAAGATGTTTTGTAAAAATTAAAATGTTATTGGTGAACTTTTGTTGAGCGAGTAACTTATTATTAACCTTGAGCATTTAGCAGGGCATCGACCGTCAGAGTCTGATGACTGAAGCAGAATTGAAACCCAATCTACTCAATAGACTTCTTGCCTAAATCCGAAAAGGGCGAAGCATTCGTGTAAAAAATCAATAGGAAATACCGTCAATCAAGACACGAATGCTTTGCCCCTACAGATATATTTCAACTGTTGCAAGAGGCGACTATGAGCGTACCTGCTCACACTCCAGAAGGCAAGGAGACTTTCTTGCACAGGTCTAATCACATTGTTTGATAATAGACAAAGGTACCTGTTGTCGCATGACTCGATAAACAACCGGACACTCCGGAAATTTACTCTGAGCATTCCATCGAGGCCAGGCGAGATAGTAGAACGGTTTACTGACTACTGTAGGATTAAATTTCTCGTAGTCAATGACTGTAAGATTTGGGTTAGCAAACATCTGAGCGGAGTAGAGAAGACCTCCCACGACAGCCGTTGAATCAGGACTGGCATGTTGGTTAATCCACTCCATTCCCTCTCGCAAACTTAAACCCCAATATTCCGTATCATACCGTCCCTGAGCATGCTTCAGTCCCCCTGATATACGGTTAACATAGATGTATTCATAGGGGTGTAAGGCGACCATATCAAATGCGATCGCACACCACACCACGGCAATAAAAGTCACTGCTATCAGCTTGAAGCTTTTTTGAGATAGCGCTTGATAAATCCAGATAAATGCGACTGCCGAAATTGCCGCAATTCCGGGTAAAGTAAACAGAAAGTGCCGCATGCCCTCGTATACGGGGGAATGTTTTACAATGGCAACTAGAGGCAAAAATAAAACCTGGAATAAAACTAAGATTGCACAAGCCCGTTGCAGAGATGTTAGTTTGGCATACTTAGCAAATATTAAAGCTGTCCCCATCGCAAACCCAATTTGAAAGATGAAGGGGATAGTCATAAACATCCTGGTAGGCAGGTAAGTCCAGGGGATATGCTGAATCGGGATAAACGTTCCTTGAAATAAAACTTCTATTTTTAAGCGATGCCCAGATAAATAATCAATAGTTTCAAAAAAACCACCA
>DATNPC010000449.1:0-2265 GCA_036703375.1 Allocoleopsis sp. | reverse complement strand
CAGCACAGGGAGTTTGAAGCCAAATAAAGCACCCTGAGGTGTCCGGTTCTCTGCCCAAATTGTACCGCCGTGAGCCTCAACAATCTGACGAGATAGATAGAGTCCCAATCCCGAACCTTTGGCTTGGCGATCGCTTTGACCTTGATAAAATCGCTCAAATAAGAAAGGAAGTTCATCTTCCCTGATTCCCGGCCCATTATCCAGAACGTTTACCACATGGAAACCCGGTTCTGAGGCTAACACCACGTCCACTTTGCCGCCGCGTGGGGAATGGTTGATGCCATTGATGAGTAAATTGTTGAAGACTCGCTGCAACTGTAAGGTATCTCCATTAACCCACATGGAGCGACGAAATTCTGAGTTGCTATAACCCACAGAAAGATACACTCGACGTGTTGTGCCTAAATGTACTAGCGTTGCGATCGCGTCCTCTGCCACAATCACTAGGTTCACGGGTTCTAAGTCAAGTCTCAGTCCTTCTGTATCATTGCGATAGACATCCAGCAGCGTCTCTACGAGTTGTAATGAAGCTTGGTGAGAACGAGTCATCATGTCCAACACGTCTTGTTGCTGTTTTGTCACTTTACCAAAGTACCCTTGTTGCCAGGAATTCAGCGTTTCGATCGCTCCTAGCAACGGCGTTTTGAGGTCGTGGGTGAGGGTGGATGCAAAGTTTTCTCTCAGGCTAGCTAGCTGTTGCTGAGCGTGTAGCTGAGCCTTTTGTTCGGCGATCGCTTCTTCATACCGACGGGCGCGATCGCTCAACCAGCCTGTCACAACTAATGCCATCACCGCAATAATTCGATTCGCGACTGTTGCCGGATTCGTGTGTTCTACCCTCGGAAACACAAAATTCAACAGGGTTAACACCGAAGCGGCTAGAGTCACTTGCAGCGTTGCTGAGCGATTTAAGCGAGGATGAGCTAGCAAGATTGGGCCTGTGTACAGATAGCCAAACACATACTCTGGGGGTGTATTGTACTCCAGCAGCATTACCACAGCAAATATGCCTGCAATTAACAAGCAGGTTCTACGCTGCGGGTTACTCGTTAGCATCAGCCGATTAATCTTGCCATCACCTCATTACATAAACTCAGTAACTTTTTCCCTGACTTGCCTCAATATTAACTGATATAAATCGATGCGACGCAGGGATTTATAACCCATCTATATCTAGAAATATAGTTAACACTAAACACTAAATAGATACTTCGTCGTATTGGCTACTGAAAGGCTATCGACTAAGATTATTGTTGTGATTGATAGGCTTAAAAAAACGAAATTTTGTAGAAGTATAGATTGACACCATTAATTGAATAGCGGTTCCTCGAACTTAACAGCATTTACCTCCTGAGGAGTCTTGCTCATCATGTTGCAAGGATTTTTTCAAATAGCATTAACGTTACTTATTGTAGTAGCGATCGCTCCCTTGCTTGGACGATATATGGCGCGTGTCTTCCTAGAAGAAAGGACGCTACTCGACCCAGTAATCACCCCAGTTGAGGGCATTATCTACACAGCTACCGGAATTCGGCATCAAGAAAACATGACAGGTTGGCAGTATGCTCGTGCAGTACTGTACAGCAACCTGGCAATGTTTGTACTTGTGGCGCTAATCCTCGTATTTCAGGGAGTTCTCCCTCTAAATCCAACCGGATTGAGTTCGCCAACCTGGGATACAAACTTACACACTTTAATTTCGTTCATTACCAATACCAACCAGCAGCATTATTCGGGTGAAACCACTTACAGTTATGCCAGCCAGATGCTAGGGTTGGGATTCTTTATGTTTACCTCAGCGGCAACAGGACTAGCCGTTGGGATTGCCTTCATTCGCGGCTTAACGGGTAGACCTTTAGGAAATTTCTATGTCGATTTAACCAAGTCGATTACAAGAATTTTGCTGCCTATCTGCATTGTTGGTGCCATAGCACTGATTATTTCAGGCATTCCCGAAACCCTGGCAGGGCCAGCGACAGTCACCACTTTAGAGGGTACTACACAAGCGATCGCACGAGGCCCCGTTGCTCATTTTGAAATCATTAAAGAACTCGGAGAAAACGGCGGCGGCTTTTTTGCCATCAACTCCGCTCATACGTTTGAAAATCCCAATGGCTTCTCCAATCTCGTCGAGATTGTTGCGATGGTGTCCATCCCCGCCTCGTTGATTATTACTTATGGCATCTTTGCCAATAACAAAAAGCAAGGTTGGCTGCTGTTCTGGATGGTCTTCGTTCTCTATGTAATCCTGGTTATCATTACTGC
>DATNPC010000448.1:0-4996 GCA_036703375.1 Allocoleopsis sp. | reverse complement strand
TAGGTAATACTACGTGTAAGTCGCTAAAAGAAATTTAAGAGGAATAGAAGAGAGAATCTAGAAAAAGTAAAGTTTAGAGATGGCTCCTCTGGTATCAATTATTGTTAATTGTTTTAATGACGAGCGTTACCTGGAACGTTCAGTTAAAAGTGTCCTTGCACAAACGTTTTCAGACCTTGAATGTATTATTGTTGATGATGGATCGACGGATAACACTCGTCTGGTTGCCGAACAGCTCACGAGCAGCGATCCGAGGGTTCGGTATTGCTATAAAGAAAATGGGGGACTGGCTTCAGCGCGAAACTTCGGAGTTGACCAGGCTCAGGGAGAGTGGATTGGGTGCCTGGATGCTGATGATTGGATTCACGAAGATAAAATTAGATTTCAATTAGAACATTTAAAAGGATTTGAAGATAAAGATGTTGTCTTTTATTGCGATTATGAACGAGTTGTCATAGATCGAGATGAAGCAATTATTGAACAGCAGCCTAATATTATTGGATCTTTGACAACTGACCAATTAATCAAACGCTTACTCATTCCAGATTTTCTCGCTAATTCACCTCATCCGGCTCTTCAGCAATGTTTGCTGATGAAAAAGAGTATTTTTAAGACTCATCGATTTCAAGAAAATCTTGGGGCAATGGTAGATAGATATTTTGCTCTAGAGGTTTTAGTGGGGAGGGTTAATTTCATTTACACGCCACTAATTGGAGTATTTTATACTAAACACCAGTCAAATATGACTAATAACTGGACTACTTTAAGTAGTTCTTATGCTAAGTTTTATGAAGCTATTTTTAAAGAGTACTATGGACTGTATCATCTTTGCGATCGCAGTTTGGAATTTTTGCTTAATGAGGCATTCCTAGCCAAAGATAGTGATAATTTTGAGCTCTTATCTAAAATAGCACGATTTCCCATTTATTTACTAGATGGAAAAATCAAAATCAATAATATTACAACTTTAAAAATCGTTTATTTGCTGAGAAAAGTGCTACCGAACTTTTTATGGCATGAGAAATATCGAGGACCGCGTTCTCGTAAACTGATTGCTCTTTTCAATCGCTCTAGTACTCGTGGAGTATAAAGACTTTGAAAGTTTCATTAGTGGTTAGCGATTTATCGGGTGGTGGAGCAGTTCGGGCTTTTTTGTTAGGTCAAGTTCTGAACAAGCTAGGGTATGAACTCGAAATTGTTGGCTTTCTGTTTGGTCAAGATTTATATGCGATTCCTCCCGATCGCATGCCACTGGTTTCGGTAGCGGGTAAGAACTACCCCGAATTTTTCAACTCCGCTCGCATAGCCTTAAAAAAAATAGATGGGGATATTATCTATGCCGTTAAGCCAAAGCCAACTAGCTTTGGCTTGTCTTTAATTAAAAAACTACAAACTCAGCGTCCTGTCCTGTTAGATATGGATGACTGGGAACTGAGCTGGTATGGTGGAACTCAATGGCAGTATCGTCCTAGCCTGAAACAGTTGGGTCGGGATATTTTCAAAACGGATGGTGCGTTGAGATATCCCGATCATCCCCTGTATCTCCGGTGGATGGAAAGCCTGGTGTCTCAGGCGGATGCTCTCACGATCGATACCCAGTTTCTCAAAAACCGCTTTGGTGGCGTCTACTTGCCGAATGGCAAAGATACTTCACTCTTTGACCCCGATCGCTACGATTCTGAAGTTAGCCGGACTCGTTATGGTCTTTCTGGTTATCGGATTTTAATGTTTCCGGGAGCGCCACGACCTCATAAAGGGGTTGAAGATGTCTTAATGGCGCTAGACGAACTCAACGAACCTGATTTAAAGCTGGTGATTGTTGGCGGCAGTCCCTACGATGACTATGACGATCGACTAATCGAGCGGTGGGGACGTTGGATTATTAAGCTGCAAAGGATGCCTGTAGAAAAAATGCCGGAAGCTCTAGCGGCCGCTCACGTTGTTGTCGTTCCACAGCGAGATACACCGACTGCTAGAGCGCAGTTTCCTCTCAAGCTAACAGACGGGATGGCAATGGCAAAGCCAGTTTTGTCTACCCGCGTAGGCGACATTCCAGAAATTTTAGGCGATACTGGTTACTTGGTTGAGCCCAACTCTCCCCAACAACTCGCTCAAAAAATCCAATGGATATTCAATAACTTAGATGCCGCCAATGCCCAGGGAACTAGAGCAAGGGAACGATGTGTCGCTCTCTATAGTGTTGAGCAAATGGCGGCGATCCTTTCAACTGTTTTTGCTAGTCTTCGATAGACCTGTCAGTCTTAATCTTTGGCACTGTATTTCCTACCAGGCTCTACTGCATGTCTCCTAATCAGCTACTTCTGAGCTTCGCCTTACGCTATCCGGCTTTAATTATTTGTACGATTATTCTCGGTTTTTCTACAGCTCTTTTCAATGGCGTGAGTACCACGCTCATTGTGCCTCTGGTTCTAGTTTTTCTCGGTCAAGCGAACATTAAGCTTGATGGCGGTCCACCGTTCATCCGAAAAATACTGTCTTTCTTGGATGCGGGTGGAGGGAATAACCAGATTATGACGATGTTTGCCATTGTTATTCTGGCTATTATTCTTAAAAATATTACAGGCTATATTAATAGCTTAGTATCTAGTCATTTATCAAGAAGACTGGTCAACGATCTGAGACAAGCAGGATTGAAGGTACTTTTAGAAATTGATTTAGACTATTACGCAAAAAGTAAAGTCGGAGACATTGTTAACAAAATTAGCGATGAAGTGGGTCGCACAGCTGGAGCAATTAGACTAGTTATCCAAGTTTTCACCACATCTATTACTGTTCTGACCTTTCTTTTTATATTAATATCCATATCTTGGAAACTGACTATAGCCTCTACAGGTTTATTACTAGTCGTAACAGTAATTAACCAATTTTTTGTTAAGCGTGCTAAAAGCTTTGGGAAGATACTTTCCGAGCAGTCTCGGGCGTATTCTACCGCTTTACTAGAAATGTTAACGGGTATTCGACTCATCAAGTCGGTGAGCCAAGAGGAGGCTGAGTATCGACGCATCAAGAAACTGATTGCCCAACGAGAAAGAGCAGATTTTCAATCCCAGGCTCTGTTTGCTGCTATCGGCCCAATTAATGAAGTAGCAGGCATCATGGCAATCTTGGCGATTGTCTTTTTGGGCAAAGTGTTTTTCTTGCAGGAGATACAATCGCTCTCGACTGTTTTGTTAATTTATCTGGCGGTGCTTTTCCGATTACTACCCTTTGTCAGCCAGTTGAATGGGTTAAGAAGCGGGTTTGCGAATCTCGCTCCCAGTACGGAGGTTGTCGCCAGTTTCTTGCGGCGAGATAACAAGCCGTTCATGCCGAATGGTCAAAGTGCTTACACCAGGCTGGAACAGGGAATCCGATTAGAAAAGGTATCGTTTGCCTATCCAGGACATGAGGATTTGGTGTTGAGAGAGGTCGATTTGTGGGTACCGAAAGGAACAACTCTCGCTTTAGTGGGTGCCTCTGGTGCGGGTAAGTCAACGCTGGCGGATTTACTGCCGAGATTTTACGACCCAATTGAGGGTCGCATTGCGTTGGATGGAAAAGATTTGCGGGAATTCGATATTCCATCGCTGCGGGGAGCGATGGGGATTGTGAGTCAGGATACGTTTTTATTTAACACTTCGGTTCGGAATAACATTGCCTACGGGCGGGAAGATGCCTCGTTTGACGAGATTGTAGCAGCGGCAAGACGAGCCAATGCCTTGGAATTTATCGAGCAGTTACCCCAAGGCTTTGATACAGAACTTGGCGATCGCGGAATTATCTTATCCGGCGGACAGCGTCAACGCATTGCGATCGCGCGGGCGTTGCTGCGAAACCCTGATATTTTGATTTTGGATGAGGCAACAAGCGCTCTAGACACCGTTTCCGAACGGTTAGTGCAAAAGGCGATCGACGAACTCTGCCGCGATCGCACGACGGTTGTGATTGCTCACCGACTGTCTACAATCCAAAAAGCCAATCAAATTGCCGTGCTGGATCGAGGGAGAGTGGTAGAGATTGGCACCCATGAGGGACTGCTGAAAAAGGGCGGTTACTACTCTCGTCTGTACTCGATGCAATTTGAGCGCAATACTGAAGATGCGATCGACGATGCAGTCAATGATGCTTTAGTTCAAACCTCTTATACCTTTCGCACCGATCTCAACCCCTTGATGGGGTTCTTGCGATTGGTCGTTGATGGCTTGGTCGAAAATAACGGAGAGCGGGAGGAATTGACCGAAGAAGCCTATCGCTCAGCAGTGCGTCTCCTGCGGAACTTAGAGCGTTTGGAAGAAAACTCAAAGCTTGCTTAATTGCCGAATACTCGGTATAAATTGTGAATTAAGATACCCTTTTTAGGAGAATTGGTAGTAGTCTATTGATTACCTAAGAAAAATGCTCTCTTGTCCACTACTCCAAGAGAGCATCATCTGGTTTGAGGAGTAATTGCATCTATCTATTGAAATGCTACTGAGCCAGTATGACGGTGCGGTGACATTTGAGTGGCAATCTTATGAGCGCTTGAGCGCGTTGCTTTCCTCCAAAAAAGAAAAAAGCTCTCTCGCCTTCTACTGAGCCAGAGAGCAATATTTTAGGGATGTGAGGAGCAGACCATGAACTCAGTCTTGCTCACAAGATGAGCATAATCAGTGAATGTGACGCAAGTGTGACGATTGTGTAACAATCCTATCGGTCAGCGGGCTAGGCATTCGGGAGTTTTAAACCAAAAAGGTACTTGTGTTGGCTATTGGACTGCCGTGTATCTACTAGATTCCACAGTGGATCGGCGATTCAATCTACGTTCTTGAGTGCCGAAGTTTCCAAAACTGTAACTTAGAAACTCCTCGGATGATGGGGTGCCAGATTAAGGCGTGTCATCAATTAGCTACACATCCCGTACCAGTAGTGAATTCTGGCTGTCAGGCTCGTTCGAGCTTTATAGCCGTAAAAGCCTTGCTCTGACAGCATTCTACATTTAATTGATGACACGCCCTAG
>DATNPC010000447.1:0-4110 GCA_036703375.1 Allocoleopsis sp. | reverse complement strand
CCACCTACGGCGGTATTGGTATCTTATTCAACAGCATCCCGAATTGTTGGAAGCTCTCGGTAAAGCGGTCATAGCAGTCAGTTCAGTGCGTCTGGAATCGATGCAAGCATATCAGTTGCATAGCATGGGATTAGTATATTTGCAGGGCAATCAAGTAGCGCTTCGCTGCAACTTGTATCGCCAGTATTTTGGCGATCGCTTAGCAGCTCAGAAGGAGAATTTAGAAGTATCTAGTTTGGAAAGTCTTCAAACTTAAGAGCTTAATTTTGAAAGCAAGAAGTTTTTCAGTTATAAACAGTCAATTGCTCAATCAATAGCTTTCAGCCTTCACTCTACATCCATGAACACAGGACTAAAGCCAGTCTACCAATATCAAGTTGGAGGGAGTCTGCCAGCTAATGCACCCAGCTACGTGAAGCGACAGGCAGATGAAGAACTTTATCAGGTTCTAAAAGCTAACGAGTTTTGTTATGTATTGAACTCGCGGCAGATGGGAAAATCCAGCTTGCGGGTGCGAACGATGCAAAGGCTACAAGCAGAGGGCGTTGCCTGTGCTGCTCTCGATATCACAATGATCGGTAGCCAGCAAGTTACTCCGCAGCAGTGGTACGGAGGCTTAATCAGGAGCCTTCTTAACAATTTTGAGCTATCAAGAAAGTTGCACTGGCGAAGCTGGTGGCAAGAACGTGAGATGCTATCTCCAGTGCATTGCTTGAGTGAGTTTATCGAGCAAGTACTGTTGGTCGAAATCTCTCAAAAGATTGTCATTTTTGTAGACGAAATTGATAGCGTTCTCAGCTTAGATTTCGCAACCGATGATTTTTTCGCCTGGATCAGAGCTTGCTATAATCAGCGCGTTGACAAGCCGGAATATAATCGCCTCACCTTTGCCCTGTTGGGAGTAGCGACGCCATCAGACTTAATTCAGGACAAAAAACGAACGCCGTTTAATATTGGTCGGGCAATTGAACTTTGTGGATTTCAATTCGATGAAGCCCAACCCTTAACTAAGGGATTGGAAGGAAAAGTTGGCAATTCTCAGGCAGTGCTGCAAGAAGTGTTGACATGGACAGGGGGCCAACCTTTTCTTACCCAAAAGCTTTGCAAACTTATCCTTACTTCCGAATCTTACATTACTACCGACCGTGAACCAGTATGGATTGAGAAATTGGTGCGATCACACTTTATTGAAAATTGGGAAGCGCAGGATGAACCGGAACATCTGAGGACGATACGCGATCGTATTCTCCGCAACGATCAACGTGCTGGACAGATGTTGGTGTTGTATCAGCAAATCTGGGAACAAGGAGAAATAGTCGCTGATGATAGCCTTGCACAGATGGAATTACGGCTGTCCGGGTTAGTCGTCAGGCAGCAGAGCAAATTAATTATATATAACCCTATCTATGCTTCAGTTTTTCATCAAAATTGGGTAAAAAAAGAATTAGATAATTTACGACCTTATAGCGAAGCAATAGATGCCTGGTTCGCATCAAAATGTCAAGTTGACTCCCATCTGTTACGAGGACATAAATTACGAGATGCTCTCGCATGGGCATTGAATAGAAGTTTAAGCGCTCAAGATTATCAGTTTTTGAGCGCTAGCCAAGAATTAGAAAAACGAAAGGTGCAGAAAGCTTTGGAGGAAATTCAAAGCTATTCCGAGGCACGCAAGCAGGGAAAACTCAATCTTGCCCTAGCTGCAAGTACCAAAGAAACTGTTTATGATTTTCTTGACCATCTTACTCCAGAAAGTTTTAAATTTATCGTCTCAAACTTAGAAGTTGATTTTGGAGTTGTTAATCAAACCCTGTCGATGATAGACAGTATGCTGAATAGTAAAGGATTTGATAGTGGCCTTCATGAGATGTTGCGGTCTATCACCCTTAAAACCGGAGAATTATTGGGTGCAGAACGAACAACCATTTATTTGTTAGACGAAGAAAAAAACGAACTCTGGTCGATTGTAGCTAAGGGAGATGAAGGTGTCCTTCCAGAGATTCGAGTTCCAGTAGGGCAAGGAATTGCAGGTGAGGCGGCACAGAAACGAAAAGTTATTAATATTCCTTATGATTTCTATGACAATCCACGCTCTACTACAGCCAAGGAGTCTGACAAAAGAACTGGATATCGTACTTCTACAATACTAGCTTTGCCGCTATTAGATGAGCAGGGAGATTTAGTGGGAGTTGTTCAATTAATCAACAAGTTAAAGCAACCTCATAATACTGAATCTCCTTTAATTGAACGAATTGATAATAAAGGCTTTACACCAGAAGATGAAAAACTTTTGGAAGAATTTGCCCGTTCAATTCAATTAATTCTCAAGTCATCCCGAATGTTTTACAAAGCAGCCCAAAAACAACGGGCAGCTTCAGCACTGATGAGTGCCATCCAATCTATTGGTCAGAGCAGCTTGGACTTAGAAAAAACCTTAACAAAGGTGATGGATGAAGCAAAGAAGCTCATGAATGCGGACCGTAGCACGGTATGGCTGTTGGATCGAGATCGCAATCAACTGTGGACAAAAATTCCCAACGCTAGTGGTGCTTTACAAGAAATTCCCATTCCAATGGGGGTGGGCTTTGTTGGCAAGGCGGCGACAACGGGGCAATCGCTGAATATTCCATTTGATCTGTATGACCATCCTAATTCAGAGACTTCCAAACAAACCGATATCACAACCCGTTATCGCACCTGTAGCTTGTTATGTATGCCCTTATTTAACGCTGATGGTGAGTTGGTTGGCGTAACTCAATTAGTTAACAAAAAGAGGCAAGGCGATTTCCCACCCTACAATCCTGCTGATTGGCCAGAAGTTCCCGAATGCTGGAAGGCAAGTTTCGATCGCAGTGACCAAGAGTTTATGGAGGCATTTAACTCTCAAGCCGTTGTTGCGCTTCAAAATGCCAAGCTGTTTAATACGGTCAAGCAACAGCAGCAAGAGCAGCAAGATCTTCTCCGTAACGTTTCCAGTGGCGTGATCTTTACCGATAAAACAGGTCACATTACTGTAGCCAATCAAAAGGTCAAATCTTTACTCGGCGTAAGCGATATTGAGGGAAAATCTGTGAGGGAATTAATCCGAATTGCAGAGGCTGACTTTACTCAATGGTTTGATGCGGTTTTAGCTGCCAAAGATGAAAAAGCGCGTGAACAGTTCTACCCAGATCAAACTTTACTATCCCATGCAACCGAAATTCAACACAGTGTTAATTTGTCAATTATCTCGATTCCGGATACGAGCAATGCCACTCAGATTGCCGCTACCCTTGTCATCATCAATGACAGCTCCGATGAAAAACAGAAGCAAGAGAAGCGAGAACTAGTTCGTAGCGTTTCCAGTGGGATGATCTTTGAAGAAGCAGCAGGTACTTAAACACTACCGCTAGAGTGCAAGTATTACCTCGATCGCCAGTTCGCTCAAGTGACTCCCCTCATCACCCCGATCGCATTCACCTATTCCTCCTCCGATCGCATCTGCACTTCATCATCAGACAACTCATCCTCTTCACCCTCGTCCGCCTCTACCTGTAATTGCTCATACAACGCCAGAAGCTGTTGACCTCTCTTCTCCAGCTCTTCTATTTTTGAGCGGTATTCAGCCAATTGACCGTCGTTATCTGCGATCAATTGGCGCAGGATTCCCCCAAATATCTTTCCTCGCTCAGTCTCAACGTGTCGGTTTGAATCTCGCCTCTTGCCAGTCGGGTTACTAGTTGTGTTCTTGACATTCCCAGCGCTTTTGCCTTGACTTGCAGAAGTTCCCAATCCTCTGGCTTCATGCTCAGCGTTGCATTGATCGTCGTCCTGACTCGTTTGGACTTTGGTTTCTTGCCCGTCATTCCCTTCTGGTTGTGACATCGATTCTCCTTGCATTATTGCACGTGCCACACATTTACTATTGACTTTTCCACTTGCCACGTGTAAACAATATATCAGGTATGTGGCACGTGCCACATGCTGACAATAAGGAAAAATCCGTGTACATAGGCGATCGCTTTATGCGTGCTGTTGGAGACGATCGCCTTTTCTACCCCAACCCAGGAGGTGATGCTGATGGAACAGCGGGGACTCAGTGTCCGGAGATTCCCGCGATCGCAAATTCTC
>DATNPC010000446.1:0-4563 GCA_036703375.1 Allocoleopsis sp. | reverse complement strand
GTTGGCTACAGCTGGCTGACCATTCGGAAACCATATACAAGTGGGCAGGCAAGCTCCAAGAAGCAATAGGTTCAAACATGCGATCCTGAAGAACAAAGTTTTTAGCGTAAGCCCAGTAGTTCGGGAGTTCTCGGTCGTCATGGTAGCCCATGACATCAGTCGTGCGATTGGTTCTATCTGTTGAATTGCAACCAGAGGCTCTAGAGTTTTGGCATTGTCTTTGAGTAGCCTTTTCCGCGACAGCAATGAAACCATCCATTTTTCCACCGTTGATGTCTGCTATGGCATCTTCGGCTAGGTGCGATCCCCCAGTGTTACGGTCATGGGAATCATGGTAAGGTCGGACGCAATTGCCAGCTTTGGGGTCAGGTACACAGACTGTCGGTACACCATTATGCATGGGTATGCCATCGGCACCTGGGAAAGTTCCGAAGTAGCTATCAAAGGAGCGGTTCTCCTGCATGATGATGATAATGTGACGAATTTTATGAAGGCTGTAGCTATTGGGCACCAAGATTTGTGTTAGAGCCGTTGATTTAGCAACCAGCAACACAGCAATCAGCGAAGCAACCCCTAGAGCGATCGGCTTGAGTTTCATCAATAGACCCATCTTGAAAATAGTGATAGGAGAGCTTTGAGCTTTTTCTTTGGCATTTATGAAGCTGAAAAAACTCAGCCATGTTAAGTTTTTGTAGTAATTATTGCCTTAGTTAAGCGCTTGGAATCAAGCAGCTCCCGAATAACATTTTGCACTTGTTCGACGGTGCGATAAACATGACGTAACCGATCTTGAACAAGGAAGATACCAAGCAGGTTTCGCTCCACATCAATCCAGGGAGAGAAGCCAAACACTCCCTGGCAGCTAAGTTGGATAGCTCTGCCTTGGGAGTTAACGATATCACGCCACTCTCCTAGTCCGTACCGTCTGCTGTCTGGTAAAGGTGTGAAAGCTATCTTTGCACCAGCGGTTTGGTCGCGCTGCATTTGTTCAACTGATGCGACTGATAGCACTTGCTGTCCGTCAAAAATTCCGTGATTGAGATGCATCTGAAGGAGATTAGCATAGTCTTGGAGTGTCGAAACTGCCCCACCAGCAAGCCGAGGATTTTCTGTGTCTCCGTAGGTGGTATGAATCATGTTGACGGGCTTCTTAATTTTCTGTTCAAACAAAGTCTTCCATGACTTACCACTGGCAACTTCTGCCATCCGACCAGCAACTTGGAAAGAGACATCTCCGTAGCTGAATTGGGTACCTGGATCTGAGAGAAGCTCCACCTGGGAAATTTGGTTAACGCATTCAGCTAGAGTAATCGATCGATCCGCAAGACAAGGGTGGAGTCCAGGTAGTCCTGATGTATGAGACATCAACTGCCTGAGGGTGATGGTTTTTGCTTTCCCGCTAAAGTTAGGCAAATGCTTTGAGATAGGAGTGTCCAGAGACAGGCGACCTTCATCTACGAGGGTCATGATCGTTGAAGCGGAGAGCAATTTACTAGCAGAGGCGATAGGTACGGCTGTGTCCAACGTGTAGTCACCGAAGGCTTTTTCATAAATCACTCGATTATCCTTTTTCAGGAGCAGGGAAGCACCGTGGAGGTGGTTGCTGTTCACGGCTGTTTGTATCAGTCGGGTCACGGTAGGGATATCTGATGCTGCATCGGCAGCTAGTAGCTGTCCCTTGATGACTTGTCGGTAGCCTGTCGTTGAGACGAAGATGAACGACAGCACTGCAAGTATGAGCAAGGTGGCTCGATAGCAGGTACGCTTCATGTTAGTTTATCCATCTGTGGGAGTGCGGAGTGTCAAGAGTAAATCAAGAAACTTTTATCCTCTATTGTGAGCGCTAGTTTGTTGGTTTCTCTTACTCCCATGACTGGACAAAAAGCCTATGGCTGAGACTGCAAAGATTGCATGACCTGGAGCAAGATTTTTACTACTAAAGCAAATTGGTATTAGACCACTGATTCTGCATCTTCAATTGTCGCAACAGAACTTGAGACTAGACTTTGACTGAGAAAATACAAAATGAATAGGCTGAAAACTGCGCTAATCGCCGCAACTCCCCACAAATTGCGAGCGATCGCATGGGACTGATCCATTGCCCAACCTCCCAAAAGTGGCCCAATGAAGTAGCCAATTGACCAACATTGGTAACTAATCGCCAGGTATACTCCGCGCAACGATTCCGGCGCTAACTCTGCCACAATTGCAGGTGCAAATGGCTTATAAATTGTCGCCGCAACTGACAATACGCTAAGCGATGCGATCGCCCAAACAATCGGCATTGATGCGACTGTTCCACTGACCCACACGAGAATAAATCCCATTCCCCACAACACCATCGAAATCCCCAAAACCCGCACCCTTGGCACTGAACCCAGGACTTGCACGAGTGGCACCTGAAAGATTGCCCCTAACCCGACATAGCACCAGGTATACAGGTTAGCGATGTTTGCGATCGCAGTTCCTGTAGCTGGAGTAGCCTGGGAACCGAGCGACGCAACATTCGTGAAATACAGCGGCAGCGTGCTACTCACTAACGCAATGTAGGTTGTAAATAGGATATTAACCAGAACAAACAGAATCAGCGAGCGATCGCGCAACGCCACAGCAAACCCTTGCAGCGTATCCGAGCGTTCCAGATGCTCTTGCCGCGTTTCGGTGACAGCGATCGCAATCAAAAGCAAAAACACCACGAGGATGCAGCTACTAACCCAAAAGAGAAGTTCAAACTCATGGACGAGAGAGAGTAACAAGCCTCCTCCCCAAATCCCCAATCCTCCTCCCAGACTATCCGCCACCACCAAAACGGCAAATGCTTTATGACGATGCTCTGAGCTTGTCACATCGATCACCGCTGCATCCGCCGCCGTCCAGTAACACCCTGCACTCAACCCCATGAGCAGATTAGCAACGATCAGCATCGGCCAGCTCTGATTTAGTGCTAATGCGATCGCGGCTAGGATTGCTAATCCAGCCGAGAACAACAACGCCCGTTTACGCCCGTAGGCTGGAGCATCCGCTAAATATCCCCCCAGGAGATGTCCAAAAATTCCTGCCAGCGAACCACTGCCAATGCCAATCCCAACAGCCGTTGCCGATAGCCCCACTTGATTGACAAAAATTAGGGGAATAAAAAATTGAATCGAGCCGTATCCTGCTTGATAAAGCGATCGCGCGATCGCTTGCACCCAAACTTGCCGACTCGCAGGTTGGAGTAAAAATGGCAGATGCACCTTAGGACTATCTGTTTCCACAAAGACCTCATACTCAGTTAATCGTCATTGATTAAACTCAAAAAGTCACGACTTGCCGAAACCCAATCCGAATTAGCCTCTAAACTATGCCAAAATTCGACGGTCAACTCGATGCGTCACTCGCTGCCAGCCAACCCCTGATGGAAGCCTTAGAGCCAGCCTTCCTCACTTCAGGGGTTCCCGACTCTGGCAAAATAACCTATTTACCAGGAACTGAACCCAGCATCGAACAAACCTACCATTGGCTAACTCGGCTAGCTCGTCAGCTCAAACAAGACCAGACTACAGAGTTTTTGATTGAAAGAATGCAACCGTCCTGGTTAGAAACTCCTACTCAAAAGTGGCTGTATAGGATTGTCATAGGATTGGCAACTGGATTGATAGTTGCACTGATTTATGCGGGAACTACAGGTGTAATTGGTGCCAGTATTGGTGGGTTAACTTATGGAATAATTTTAGCCTGTACTCAAGAAATTTACCCAATTACTCGTCTTAGATTTTCTTTCAAATTTGCCCAAGATCGATTATTTAGTTCAGTTGTTGAAGGACTATGGTGGGGCGTCATTTATGGACTTATTGATGCGTTAATTTGTTGGTTGCTTTGGGGGGTGAAGTGGCTATTTCTAGGAATGGCTGATTCTGTCGTTTGGGGTTTGATTGAAGGATTTATTTGGGGTCTATTCGTTCCAGAATTTGAGCATCCTCAAGTTAGCAATCAAGGTATGAGAGAATCAATTCTCAACGCGGTCATTTTTACCGCAATCGGCGGCTTCACTTGGGTCGTTCTTTATAGCGGAGTTCTCTTAGCAGCGAAAGAACCGTTAGAACCCCTCGATTTGCTAATTGATGGGATAGGGAACGGAGTATTTTTTGGCATTTATGTTGGGGGTTTAGCTTGCCTGCAACATTTCGTGCTGCGCTTAATTTTAAGTCAGAGTGGAGCTATTCCTTGGAATTATGCTCAATTCCTCGACTATGCCACCGCGCTGGGATTTTTGGAACGGGAGGGCGGGCGCTATTGGTTCATTCACGAGTCACTGCAAGAGCATTTTTCTCAGATGCCATTGATTGAAACTCTTCCCCGCTCAGGAACGTTGATTAAATAACTTCTATATGTCCGGTTAATTACCCTGAATAAAAACAGTTTGTAGTAAGTGCTTCAGCGCTTACTCTCTAGAGGATTAAAGTCCTCACTACAAACTCCTGCATAGCAATCGGTAAGGGTATGGTAATGCCACGCCCCTACGTGGGAACTTGGAAGTCGATCGAGCCTCAATCCTAATTTAGGATGGAGGCTTAACAATGT
>DATNPC010000445.1:0-6853 GCA_036703375.1 Allocoleopsis sp. | reverse complement strand
TGTAATGGTTTGCGTGACAGTCGAATAGTGTCGTAAGAGATGAATGGCTAACACTTGAGTTAAGGATTCGATATACAGTCGTCCCATCATTCCACCTGACTGCAATTCGGCTAACAACAGCAGCGCAACCTGATAAAGCTGTAAATCTTGCTGACCGAAACAGTTAATGAGAGTGAACCGCTGTGGATCAATTTCAGAGCCTTCAGCAACTTTTGCGATCAACTCTGGCTTCAAGTGGATATTCAGCGCTGAACGGTAGGTATCAGTGCTGTGGCAGAGCCAGTAGCTCGGTTGTCCAGCCGGAACAAAGGCGCTGTCACCTTTGCGAAGAACTGATTCATGCAGGCGATTGTCACGCTTTTGAGACAAGCGAACGGGATTTTCTAAAAGTAAATTCAACCAATGGTCTGAGGTAGCAGGACGGTCAAATTCATTCGGATTTCGAGGATTGGGAAAATATTGATACTGCTCAACCAAAATGCCAGTCCAATCCAGTGGCTGACTGGATGACACTAGAGTTCTACGCACCCGTTGGTCGAGTTCGGGGGTGGGGCTAACAAGATTCCCTGTCACAGGTTTTGTTTCTGACATTTGGCTTACCCATTTGAGCAGATATCTCTCCTACGAAAGATAGATAATTAATCGCTGCAAAAAATCATGCTTTTGAGAGAAGCCCATGCGTTGTGCTGCCAGTTTCTGATAACAGCGTCTTATGCCTCAGGTAAAACTCCGGGCGGAGCCAGAATTTCGTCGCCGATCTCAGTACAGATTTGCCTAAATAATTCCATGTCTGGTGTGTCTGTCTTACTCGATGTTCCTGTGGCGGCAACCAGTCGAGCAAATCCACTGGGTGCAGTTACCACTAATCCCTGAGCGGGGCGATCGCTCACTACACCAACTGCATGGGGAATGCCGACTGGAATGAAAAAGTGGTCGCCCGTACTCAGCACAACCTTGTTTTCGCCAGCCCAGACCGTGACTTCTCCTTCCAGCACATAAAGTTGTTCCGAGTAGCACGTATGGCGATGGAGCGGGGTTTGTTTACCAGGGGGAAAGTAGCCTTCGAGCAGATCGTATTGACCTTTGGTCGTCGTGCGATCGGTAATGATGCTAAAGCAGGTGTCGAAGAACCAGAGAAATTGTGTCATGAGACGGCTCCGATTAACTATGGGATAGTGTTGAAGATCGAGCGATCGACACCTTAATGTTCAGCCTGCTCCAGATTAGCTCCAAATCCTGGGTAGTGCGGCAGTTGCTCGGCAGTTTCTTCCGGTGACAGGAAACGAATACCGTTTTCCGCACCTACGCGAATGGCATGGCTAGGATCATCCACAATATAGGTAATTGCCTCAGTGGGAAGATTCATGCTGGTTGCAGGTTCAGCCATCGTAGTGAAGTAGCGATCCAGCCCAACCGGATGTTCACCCACTGCTTGAACTAGAATCAACATTCGCATGAGTGGAGAGCGGATATAGAAAGCGTGCGGCTTGCCCTGCGGTAAGAAGACCACTTCTCCTGAGTGCGCCACGAAGATTTTATCCTCGCAGTAGACCTCCATCGTGCCCTCAAGCACGTAAAATGTCTCATGCTCCCATTCGTGAAGGTGAGGGGGTGGTTCATTGCCGGGTTTCGCCTGAATTTCCATCAGGGCAAAGTGACCTCCAGTGTCCTCACCTCTAACCAAAAAAGACATGAGACTCCCCATGTAAAACATGCATGAGTTGAGATCAGTAGTGCGCTTATAGGCTGTTAGCAATGATGGTTGAACTTGTTCCATAATTCCCTCGTTGGTTTTTTCGAGTGATTGAAGTTGATAAAACGGATGAGTAGATAGCTCCTCCGAACCTGTTTGTTCTCACGCCACGCGACATTGAGGTATTGCAGCTTATTGGTGGTGGAGCGACAAGCCGCGAAATTGCTCAACAGCCTATCATTTCAGAGCTTGCAAAAGGATGGTAACGGTAGAGCCATTCTTGAAATTCGTTCTGACCCATTTGGGACGGCTTCATCATTTCACGAAATGTTGTCTCACTATCTGGCTTGTAGGAGCGATCTCCCTGCATTGCACTACGAATATAGATTTCAGTTGTCCGAGGAATGCGACGGTGTTCGTAAGCCTCCAGTGCCGTTTTCAAATCAAGTGCATCAGCCAGACACTCTGCTAGTTCGTAAGCGTCCTCAAACGCTGTGTTTGCGCCCTGGCCCAGAGATGGGACAACGGGATGGGCTGCATCGCCTAAGAGTGTGACTCTGCCTTTACTCCAAGTTGGTAAAGGATGTCTATCACAAATGGGGCGTTCAACAATGTCATCAGCAGGTGTGTCTTCGACGATCGCCTCCACCGGTTCCATCCACTCTGCAAAGGTCTCTAGAACCCGAGTTTTGGTATCCGCTGCCTGTTGGCAAATAGAATTGTCTGTCGATAGTGCACTGGCGCTCCAAAAGGTATACCCCTCACCTGCATCGAGCAGTAAGAAATTTTTACCCTCTTGTGCCGTGATTAAGGTTGATGCATTTGGAGACAGTAGTTCGTGTTGATACTGGACAACCGCACGCCAAGATATGCGTCCAGCATAGATAGGAGTGCCATCCCCAATCAGCTCTTGCCTGATGATAGAGTTGATACCATCTGCCCCAATCAATAAGTCTGACTCGATGACTTTTCTATTTTCAAAACAGGCTTTAACACCGCCATTCTGCTGGCCAAAGCCGACACAGCGATGATTGAGATGAATGATGTCGGATGGCAGTGCCGCTGCCAGGATAGCTTGTAGCCGTGACCACTGGATGCTTAACAGCGGTTGTCCATAGTCCTGCATTACCGTCATCGGTTTGGATGCGATTGTCTCGCCAGTGCTGCGCTTCAACGTGAGTGTATTTAATTGGCTGCCTGCCTGTTTTAACAACTCAACGATTCCTGGCTGAATGGCATCAAGGCTATTCAAACCGTTTGGAGTCAGGGTCAGACCTGCACCAATGGGTCGTAGAGCTTTTGCTCGCTCATAAACCTGCACATTGAATCCTTTTTTGAGCAGGGCGATCGCAGTTGCTAAACCGCCAATGCCACCCCCAATAATGGAAACTTTCAAACGTCTAGCGAGTTTTCCTGCTTCGGGATTAATCAGCATATACAGTTTCATCCTCTTTGCGCCAAGCAGGGTCCACAATACAGATAAACGCCAAAGGCTCAACGCCACAATTACGAACGAATTGTTTAGAATTGGGTGGAATATAAACTGCATCACCTGGTTCTATTGTCTCAATTTCATTGTCTATATGCATTTCTCCTTTACCGCTGAGTATGTAGTAGACTTCAGAGGTTTTCAAAGAATGCGATTTAGAAGTTTCTCCCGCTGGTAAGGTTGCGTAAGCTAAACTGTACCTTAAATTAAGAGGTTGCTTATCAGGATGCAAAAGCTCTCTCAATAGAGTATTATCTCCAGCAGCAAAGGTTTCACATTCACTTAATTTTTGGATCAGCATTCATTAGACTCCTAAATCAGGACGGAATTACACTCGTACTGCCATCGTGCCATCAATTGCATGAATTCCGGTTGGCGGTACCAGAATGCTGTCTCCAGCGCGAATATCGACGGCTTTTCCATCACACATGGCGATGCCCTCTCCCTTGAGGACAAAAAACATTTCTACCGCCATTTGATGGCGATTAGGTGGCGTTTTTCCACCCACATCAAAAAATTCAACACAATAGGTCAAAGACATCCGAGTATTCATCGGATCAAATACGATCGCCAATCGATTTGTAGAATCCTGACTAATCCGATAAGCCTGATAATCGCTTGGCGATCTGAACACCGGAATCACACACTTTGTTGTATTTGTCGCAGCATTCATTTGCATTCCTCCATTTGAGAGCAGCTGACAGTTTGCGCCTACAACATGGCTTTCGAGTAAATCGGCTAATTTCCAAATTAAGCGTCCTCGTTCGGAGGCGGTGAGTTTCGACCAAGCACCGTTTTCAAACGCATAACGGGCAGATTTGACAGCACGATCTATATCTTCGCGATCGCCTGCGGCAACGTTAGCAATGACTTCACCCGTAGCAGGATTGTATACGGGAAAAGTCTGACCGCTAGCAGCATCAACCCACTGTCCACCCATTAGGAGTTTAAACGGCTGGTCTAAAAACTTCGATACTTGGGTATCGAGTTGAATTTGAGTCGGAATTTGAATTTGAGTTGCCATCTTGATTTCCTTATCCGCTTCTTGATTGGGCTTGCAGATCGACAACAATTTGATGATGTAAATTAGACTTGTTTGCTCTTCCGCAAGGTTTGCGATCGATCATTGCATTCCAGATTTGGCGAACGTCGTTATAATTCGGATTATCAGGAAGCACCACACGAGTCTTCAGCTTGTCAATTGGCTACTCAACAGTGTTGTCATACTATTTCTCCATTTGCTACTCATTGCGGCGGATTCTAGTTTCCAGACCCGTTTAGTTCGCTGTGTATCCGCCATCAATTTTTTACGATGCTTTATCAGATTCTTATGAGATTAGCGAACTCTTATTCACGAGGGATGAGACAACGATCGCTTCACTTTGTTGATCCAACCCTGGCTAAGGTTTAACACCTGAGAGTAGGGAAAATCGTAATCGAACACGAGCTCGAAGACAAACGGTTGCACCCATTGTGGAAACCATTGATGTAAGACCCGACTGATCTTCAACCGCAAAAAATACTCAAGGACTAGCGCCCTCGTGCGCGGGAATGAATAATCTGACAATTCCCTAAGCGCATGAGCATCGGGAACTCTTTGCTCAGAAAAGGCAGGCAAGACTCGCGCCCAATCATCCTCATATTGATCCAACAGCTGCTCAAAAATTAGGACATCCTCCAATGCCGCATTGCATCCCTGCCCAAGCGATGGGGATACGGCATGAGCGGCATCTCCAATCAGCAAAATGCTATCGCCCACATGAAAGCGATCGCACTGAACCGTTAAGGTTCGTCCTACTGGACGATGCCAGAATGCTTCTGCTTCTTCTGGTGACATCAACTGCCCAAACACAGGAAAGTTCTCTTGAAAAAATGGCAAGACTGCCTCTTGGGTCGTCAAGCTCGAGAGCGGATTTTGATCGGCGTCAAAAATAATCACCCCGTTCAATCGATCTCCGGGTTGAGGTACCATCAGCATCCGCATCTTAGTGTCTAGATTCCAGCCATGAATCTTGTCCGGCTCCAACTCTAGCCCCAGAGCCGGATTTAGGCGGTTGAGAAATACTGTTTTATAGGCATCCGGTACATAAGTTTGTTCGCACTGCACCTCTGTATCCTGGACTAAATCGTCACGAATGAGCGATCGCGCTCCATCTGCTGCAATCAAGTAATCATACGTGAGCGTGAAAGCTTCACCTTGCTCTGGCTTCAACGTCACGATCTTCGCGCTCCTGTCCGTTGCAATACACCGACAGCTAAACTTAATGGTGAGTTGTTCTGACGTGTAAGCTTGAGTTAAGTGCTGTAGGAGTATTCTGACCAGACAATTGCGATCGATTGTGAGAATTGGAACGGTTCGTGGAATCTGACGAACTTTGCCTTGCCGACGGTAGAGTTTTGAACCATTGCAGAACACGCCAGCAGCAATAATCGCCTCCTCTAACCCTGCAATCCGGCGGAGTGCCTTTCTGCCTCGTTCCTGAAGCGAAATCGGGAACGTGCGGTCTTGGGAAACATTTACCAAACGCGGGTCTGGACGCTGCTCATAAAGTTCAACGCAATACTTTCCTCGACGCAATAAATCATGAGCCAGTAACAATCCAGCCGGACCGGCTCCAATTATTACAACCTTTTGAGGCATAGAACTCTCCTGGTTTGAGCTATCTGAAGCGTACTGAATTTCAAGGCTTGACTTCTTTCACATTCTTATCCTGATTTGTCAGATTCTTATTCTGTTAGCGAATCTGCTTTGGAGTCATTCCGGTAATTCGCTTGAACTGTTGCGTCAAGTGACTGTGGCTGGAGAAGCCCACTTGTAAGGCAATCTCTGCGGTAAGCGAAGCTATCCCGAAGGGTTATCGCCAAATCTGTTTTTAAGAGCATCTCTTTCGCTCGTTCTACCCGTTGCTGAATCACATATTGATGCGGAGAAGTCCCGCCTGATGCAAGAACAGCTCGCAAGGAGCCGTTGTAATAGATGCCGTAGAGGAAACTCCGCAATTGCAGACTCAGATACTTATCCTGAATATCTAAAGGCATTTGCTTAAAGCGTTCTACTACCTGGCGCGAAAATTCCAAGGGTTTATAATCTGGATGACTAATACAAAATTCAGACTCAATTTGAACGTTGTTCGCAATGTTTTGAAAGGTATCCAGTAATTGATCGGTTGAATCGGCTGGTAGTTGACGTAGAGGAGGATTTAAGAGTTGCATCTTAGGATAGCACCAACTAAAACCATTTAAAACAAGAATGATTGAGGTCATTCGATTTTGGATTTTGAAAGCTTTGCCTGTAGATAATTTCAGAGATTAAAAAGCAGCAAGTTTACAACCAATTCTAGAACAAGCTCATCGGCTGGGGTCTACTGCGATGAAGGAGGTGCGTCAATCGGTTAGTGCGCTGCGGGATGAGGCACAAGCGGAGCAGCCTTTGGAAGAAGCGATCGCATCACTGGTAGACAATTTTCGTCAGGGTACTGGCATTGCGACTTCTGCCCATGTTTGCATCAACGCTCCCGTACCGCCAACTATTGTTAAAACGATTTACCGCATCGTGGGGGAAATATAGCGAAGCTGTCACCAGGGGCAAAGTAGCACTTAAATTCCTACCCCATGTGCCTTCTGTCCCATCCAACTGAGTGACACCACACCTGTGGGAAAGAGCGTTCAGT
>DATNPC010000444.1:0-2499 GCA_036703375.1 Allocoleopsis sp. | reverse complement strand
GGTGCCCAACCCAAGCGCATTGACGATATCCGCCGCTTTGATGTGGCAAAGATGACGTTCTATGGCACGCTCCAACATAAACAGATTCTTCAGCAGTTTTCCCAGTTGCGAGGCGATACCGCCTACGATGCGGTTTTGCTGGTGACGGATGAGGGGAGTTACGAGTTGTCCGATGACAAAACCTCCCTACCGGGAATACCTGCACCGTTGTGGATGGTGCATGTCGGCGGAAAGCTACCCCCCGCCTACGATGATGCGACGTTAAGAGCGATTCAAGATAGTCGTGGGGGAGTCTCTACCGAAATCCCAGAGGTGATGCAGCGACTGGCAACTCAAGCCGCATTGGGTAATTCTGTGGTGAGTGTGGTGGATGGCTACGCTTGGTTGATGGAAAAACAGCCTCAAGAGTCATCTCTACAGGTAAATACTGCCGCTAAAAACGGTTTTGAGCCAGTGGCGGCGCGGCAGTTGATACTTGGACTGAGTAAGGAAAAAGCCCAGGATGAATTGGTGCAGTTAGATACCATGCACGCTGTCGCCAAATCGACTGAGATTGTTACACCTTACTCATCGATGATCGTACTGGTGAACGACCAGCAACGGCAGGCACTCAAACAAGCCGAGCAAAAAAGCGATCGCTTCAATCGAGAGGTAGAAAATGGGAACGAACAGTTAACTCAGCCCAACAATCCTTTCAATGTTTCAGGCGTTCCCGAACCGGAAGAATGGATGCTGATGGGTCTGATTGCGATCGCGCTTTTGTTCATCAGCAAGCGTCAGCAACAAGCTGTTAATTAATTTATCGGCTACCAACTTATACTGAGTTGTTGTCTAATGCAGAATTTAACGAACCACTCCAGTCACTCCAGGGCGCTGAGATAAGAGGAAGAGAGAGTCCTTGGGGTCAGCAACAAAATCAGTCTAGAAAATTAATTAAATTTTCTAGGCTATTTTTTTATTTCCGTGCGAAAAGTTGGGCTGAGAGGCGCAGTAACAAGTAACAAACAAAACTGAGCGAGCAGCAAGATGCTTACTCAGAACTACTGCACGTCTCATTGAGGAAGATGCAATGAATCACTTCGCCATCATGATGTCCTTTTTGCGCGATCGCCAGAAGTTCTTGGAGGACGTGTACAAAGAGGTAAGACTTGAGAAGAAAATTGTCTCGCTCTTAATTTGTAGCTCAGTCTTTTTTGCACTCTATGGTGCAATTATTGGCTCATCTGCCGGAGGCTTACAGATTTTTGCCTCTGCTATTAAGCTGCCCGCATTATACCTGATAACGCTAATTATTTGTTTGTCCGCGTTATATTTTCTTGAAGTCATTTTAGGTTCAAATCGGAGTTTCACACAATATCTGACACTCCTGTTAGCCTCTATGGCAATGATTAGCGTGATGCTCTTTGGCTTTGCACCCGTTACGCTATTTTTTCGCCTCTCCATCAACGATTATCAATTTTTCAAGCTGTTGAATGTAGCGATATTAGCGATCGCGGGAATCATTGGAGTCAGCTTCTTTTATCGAGGAATGTTATTTCTCAACGAACAAGATGCTAAAAAGCCCAATACCATTGTCAAAGCTTGGCTCTTTCTATATGGATTTGTTGGCAGCCAAATGGGATGGACGCTTCGACCATTTTTTGGCGATCCTGGGCAGGAATTCCAGATATTTCGTCAGCTAGAAAGTAATTTTTATCTGCATATTTTGAAAGTCATTGGTAATGTACTCGGTCTTGGTTAAGCTGTCACAAGGAACTAACTGATATGACATCTGATTTAGGAGAGTTAAGAATTACAGCAGCCGAGATAGAAGACGTAACCGATTTAAGTTCTAGTAATATCTTTGCGCTCGATGCTTACAGAGCGTTTATCCTTAGGAGACCGAAAGCGGTTATATCGGTTGTATTAACTGAGATGTTTTCGTTGGTTCTAATATTAATTCTTGTTATGCCGGTAAGCTTTGTTGTGCTTCGCAATTCTGGCAAATTACCTGGAGACATGATGGGAATAACATGGTCTTTCACAATAATTTTAGGGTTCTCCGTCTTAGGAATCTTGATTGGGCGGTTAAAACCGCAGCTACACAAACAAAACCCGCCTACGCGGGTTTCAAAACTATTGATTTTTCGTTAGTCCGCGTAGGCGGACTTGGTTTTTATAGCCGCGAATTCCATTCGCCTGGGCTTAAGTTGACACCAATGAGACCTACCTTGCCCCTACTAACGACCTGCGTTCAACTGAACTGTTGCACCTTTCTGAAAGATCGTAGGGTGGGAACTGTCGGCTAGAACTGGAAAACTTTATTCTATCGTTGGTCGGAAGTGCTCACCCTATAAGCGAAAGATTGTTGCAAGATTCGAGTTCAACTCATTTGAGAACCGCTATCACTTTGTCGTCAATGGTACGCCTTCAGCAAATAGACATCTCCGGAAATTAAGTTTCAGCTACCGTGATACAAGGATTTCAGGTTAATTATCGGAGATGTCTAATTAGATTTCT
>DATNPC010000443.1:0-8921 GCA_036703375.1 Allocoleopsis sp. | reverse complement strand
CTGACCACTGACTACTGACAAAAAACGAGACATTTAATATTAAATTTAAATGCGTATTAGCGTATCACTTTGGTCGCTGGACAATCTTTTCCAGAACCCGCCGCTTGGCTTTGGGGTCAAAGCCAATCAAGCGCACATACTCGCCGTTATGCTCGGCGAGGAGTTCTGCCAAGTCAGTAATTACTTCCGATGCCTCATCGCCTTGGAACGAAGCACCGCTTTGCCAAGCATTGTTCCGAACTCGCCGCTCGTTAGCATGTTCGATACTCAGGCGATACCCTTGAGCCAAAAGCTCGCGGATTTGCTCCTGTGTTTCTAAATCCAATGACCCATTCGGCACGGGCTTGCTCGGCGTTCTGGAAGGGTTGAATCCATTAGAACCGTTCGTGCTGGTTGGCGGGTTGACGATTTCCTGGCGGACACCAGGCTTGGTATTGTCCTGCTGTCGGTCAGTTGTCCGGGTTAAATCTTGAGGCTCTTGAGTGCTTTGCTGTTGACCTAGGCCCTGATTATACTCTCTGACTAGTCGCATCTCTTCTATCTGCTTCTGTTCGCCTCTCATAAGCTGCCCAAACTCGATTAAGCGAGACAGATTAAAGTTGGGCTTTGGGAAGGTTGGCAGGTCTTCCGCACTATTGACAACACGAGAAGAAACGCGATCGAGTCCAATATCATGGATGAAGTGGAGAATTTGTTCGTCGTAAATTCGCGATCGCAAAGCACTAAAGAAATCGACTGATTGATTGGGGAACGTCTCGACCAGCTGTTCGATCTCTTGGCGCGGCAGTCCATCTTCCGAAAAGATACCGGCAACAATGCCAATTTTATCTTCGCGATCGGGATTCCAGTAGAACTTCTCCATCCGACCATCCCGAATTAATGGCGCATATAGGGTGGAAAAGTCATTCCCCGTTACAATAATGGGTACGCGGTGTAGTGGCGTTGAATCATAACTTCCTGGAAGTTGCACGTCAGTGGGGTTATCGGCAATGTTCATCAAGGTGCCGTTGACCAATTGGGTATTGACTGTATACTGGGTACCCTGATCGAATCGCCCTGCACCAGCATCAAGATCGTTAATCATCAGTACCGCCATTTTGCCGCGTACCCGGATTAATTCGGCAGCTTCCCGATAACGCAGGCGAATTAAACGCGCGGGATCTCCAGCATCTGGGCTTTCTAGTTCACCCGCCGACATATGGACGGCTTCAACCCCCATGCGCTCGAACACTAACTCGCACTGAAAGGATTTTCCCTCTCCCTTGCGACCATGAATGCCGAGGATTAAGGGAACTCGTACTCCAGGCAGGTCTAAATAGTTTTTAGTAATGTGAACGGCAAGTTTGTTGAGGAAGCGAGGAGAAATATAGTAGCTCATGAGTCTGTTGTTTGCGATCGCAAGAGAGCGCTGTGCCTAAGCGCCATCGCTCAGATGCACTAATGTTAAGATTTTATAACAAATCTCAGGCGAAAGACGACCCAATCAGTCAGCCAAGTGTAGGAAGTCGCAGCAGCTATTGCCTCTGTTAACGTGAATTCTTACCTTTTTATAGTTAGCGAATTGTCGTTTTTTGCTTGTCAGATTCTTGGATTGGAGCGAGTAGATCGACTGCTAATTGTGCCGAAAATGGCGCTTCTGAGCCATCAGTCGCTCGGTTTAATATCCAAATCTTATATTCATAAAACTTTGCCTTTCTATACAACTTGTCTTGAATCCCAGGCAACGTTTGAAACCAACAAAACTGGATGTCTCATAGTAAAAAATCTATACAATTCGTTTAGCTTCCACTTAACCTCTCCTCCCGAATCCAATCTATACTAATATTTAGTCGGAGAAATATGTATTAATACCTCCATCAAATCGGATAACTCCCCTAGAAGGAGAGGTATATTATGGCTGTAGAATCGAATGTTTTGCGTAAAGAACTTGGGGATTTCGGGAGCATTGTCTTTCTGAAGTCAATTCTGAGTGGTATTGAGGAAGCGATCGGTGAAAAAACGGCTGCAATTGCGATGATTTCTGCGGGTCGCAAGCAAGGTAAAAAATCAGCGGAAGAGCTAGGTTTAGTTAACAAAGGCGCAGTTTTGTCTCTCGATGAAATTCGAGATAAGGTTAATCAAATCTTAGGTCCAGAAGGAAGCCGTTTGTGCATTATTGACAAGATCGATCGAGAAGGGCAAACCTATAAAGTTTATGCGAGAGAAACCTTTTGCTCTTCCGGTGAACCTAAGGGGTCGTCCAGGCAATGTAGCTATACATTAGGTGCGATTCAGGGCTTTTTAGAAGCACTTTTGGGTCAGCGATTTCAGGGAAAACAAACCGAGTCGGTCTTACGCGGTGGTACTCATGATGTGCTGGAATATTCAATCTTAGATTAAGTGCAGAAAAACAGAGCTACTATACATCGATTCGTCAAGCTACTCCATACTATTGCAATGACTCAATCGATGCTTTAGAGGCGATTTTCAACGATTGCAGCTTCTATAAAAATTACCTACTGTTTCGCTATTTGCTGACTAAAAACACTCTCCTCTAGCTCAGCCGTTTGAGAGGTTTACCGGTGTCACCATTTGGCGAAATACTATCAGGTAAAAGTTGTTAATAAATACTAGCTAACCAAGTCATACTGCCTGAAATTTGACAGGGATGCAACAATGACCATCAATACTGAAAAACTGAGCCATATACTCCAAAACTTTGTCTCCACAACCACGAATGTTCAGGGGGCAGCCATGGTGACTACAGATGGTTTACCTCTGGCTTCTAGCTTGCCAGGAGGTATGGATGAAGAACGGGTTTCAGCCATGTCTGCTGCCATGCTGTCGTTGGGCGAACGCATCGGCAGAGAACTTGACAGGGGTGAAATGGATCGGATTTATATGCATGGCGATCAAGGTTTTAGTATTCTAACAAGTTGTGGTGTGGATGCAGTCTTTCTTGTCCTTGCCGATCATGAGGCAAAGCAGGGAGTTTTGATGTTAGAAATTAAACGTGTCCTTAACGAACTCAAGCTAATTCTGCGGTAACTGAACAGGCGATCGCAGACCAATTGCTAAGGAAATATAGCGTTTTCATTTGAGATGTCAAATCAGAGCCTTGTCAAATAAGAATTGAGCAGCTTTGGTATTCGTAAAGCATTTGAAACCGCTGTATCACAATAAGCTTGTTACGGCAGGATGTGATGGCATTGCCAGGTTATGGAATTTATCCAGGCAGCAGCTCGCTGAATGTGCGGAATATCTATTTAACAATGCCATGAGTGCATCACAAAACTCAGACTACCATTATCAAGTTGGGGGAAGTTTGCCCGTTGATGCGCCTACTTATGTCAGGCGACAGGCTGACTCTGACCTTTATGAAGGACTGAAAGCGGGAGAATTCTGTTATGTCCTCAACTCCCGACAAATGGGAAAGTCGAGCTTGCGGGTGCAAACGATGCAGCGACTGCAAGCAGAAGGAATTGCCTGTGCAACGATCGATATTACTGCGATCGGTACCTCACATATTACACCAGAGCAATGGTATGCCGGAGTAATTTACAGCATTGTTAGCAGTTTGGAATTATATGACCATTTTGACTTAGAAAGCTGGTGGATTAAGCGCAGTTTGCTGCCTTACGTACAGCGATTCAGCAGGTTTATTGAGGAAGTACTACTCAAGTTAATTTCTCAAAATATCGTCATTTTTGTAGACGAAATTGACAGTATTCTCAGCTTAAATTTTAACATAGATGATTTCTTTGCCGTCATCCGTGATTGCTACAATCAGCGAGCTAACAAGCCAGATTATCAACGACTAGCGTTTGCCTTGATTGGGGTAGCTACCCCCTCAGATTTAATTCAAGATAGACGGCGTACACCATTTAATATTGGTAAGGCAATTGAATTGAGTGGCTTTCAGTTAGAAGAAGTCCAGCCACTCGTTCAGGGATTGGCGAAAAAAGCCGATAATCCTCTAGCGGTTTTCAGAGAAGTCTTAGCCTGGACTGGAGGTCAACCATTCCTAACTCAAAGACTTTGCCAACTCATTCTCATCTTACCCTTTTCCATTGCTGCTGGTAGCGAAGCGAGCTTAATTGAACAGTTAGTGCGATCTCGAATCATCTCTAACTGGGAAGCGCAAGATGAACCGGAACATCTCAAGACAATACGCGATCGCCTCCTCCGAAGCGGCCAGCGCACCGGGCTTATACTGGGACTCTACGAGCAGATTTTGCAGCGGGATGAGATTGCTGCTGATGACAGCGCAGAACAAATGCAATTGCGGCTATCAGGATTAGTGGTCAGGCAGCAGGGAAAATTAAGAGTTTACAACCATATTTATCAGTTAGTTTTTAATCTAAATTGGGTTGAAGAAGTATTAGCCAGCTTGCGACCTTATGCAGAATGGCTAGCAGCTTGGTTGGCTTCCAATTGTGAGGATGCTTCACAACTTTTACGGGGTAAGAAATTACAAGCGGCACAAACCTGGGCAGTAGATAAATACCTGAGTTATCAAGATTATCGATTTTTAGCTGCTAGCCAAGAGGAGGCTTTGCGGCGCAGTGAAGCACAAGCTAGAGAACAGGCTCAGCAACTCAAAATAGCTCTAAACAAACTTCAACGCACCCAAATTCAGCTAGTTCAGAATGAAAAAATGTCATCTTTAGGGCAACTGGTAGCAGGTATCGCCCACGAAATAAACAACCCAACAAGCTTCATCCACGGCAATTTGCATTATGCCAAAGAATACGTCGATGACCTTTTAGGGCTGCTGAAGCTCTATCAGCAAGCGCTACCCAATCCGCCCGTTGAGATCCAAGACAAGGTGGAGGCTACAGATTTAGAATTCGTGGTAGAAGATCTGTCTAAGATACTAGAGAGTATGCGGGTGGGCGCTAAGCGGGTTCTTGACATTGTAGAATCGCTGAAAATTTTCTCCCGTAATGATGAATCTCAAATGAAGGCAGTGGACATTCATGATGGTATCGACTGCACGTTAATGATTCTGCAAAATCGCTTAGATGGCAGAGTGAACCAGGTAGTGATTGGGGTAATCAAAGAGTATGGCATTTTGCCTGCTGTTGAGTGCTTGCCGGTGCAGCTCAATCAGGTGTTTATGAATATTTTTACTAATGCGATTGAGGCACTTGAAGGATTAGTAGTTAGTGGAGATTCCCTAACCCAAAATCCACAGATTTGGATTCGCACTGCGGTGACAGATGCCAATTTTGTAACCATTTCGATTGCGGATAATGGACCAGGAATACCTCAGGAATTACTCAATAAGATATTTGATCCCTTCTTTACAACGCAACCAATAGGCAAAGGAACAGGCTTAGGACTGTCAGTTTGTTACCAAATTGTTGTCGAAAAGCACGGCGGCAAATTGCAGTGTAGTTCAGCACTAGGAGAAGGGGCAGAATTCGTGATTAAGATTCCAATTCGTCAACAAAACGATTAGATTACACCCCTGTAATTTCCTGGCATCTGCTATCTCGATGCAAAAGGGAAGCTCCTGGGATATATAGAAATACACCTCTTATTTAGATTTGAGTTAAATACCATTTTTATTGCATCTTTAGCTTGCAGAGTATCTCCTCATCTCGATTTATTCAAGGATGCAACTAAACGGTATATCAGCTTGATAAGTTGCCGGAAAATCAGTCAGAAGTCGATAACATCGATGCCGATGCGATCGCATTAACCTCAAAGTTTGTTTCCAGCGGTACAGCAGAGAGTTCCAGTGCCAGTAGGGTTTTCACCCCTTGGGGAGATGACTCAAACCCCTCTAAAACGGGATTCTGAGATAAAGACTGTGATTTTTTGCGATATCAGACGCTCCTATTCCAGTTATTCTTTTAAACTTTCGCAACATAAAAAGTAAGACGAGGAAGGCATCATGTTACAGAGTGGGGGAATGGCACTGGAAGTCACTCACTGGATTTCGTGGTTGGCACAAGTTCCCGTGGATCGAACCGTCAACACGCCAGAGGAGGCGGCTTTGGTCTTTAGCGGACCCAAGTTTTTTACAGCCTTAATTTCTGGCGTATTGTTGGCGTTTGGCTTTCAGTTATTGTTGACTAATTTATCGGTTGCTGCCGGTATTTCTTATTTAGGACATCACTCAGACTCCGATCGCGACGACAAGGGTGATAGCCTAGGCGGTACTATTCGCAAAATCGGGACAGGAGTGGGGCTTTGGACTCTAGTCACGGTTACAATTGCCCTTTTCCTAGCTTGTTTCTTAGCTGTAAAACTGAGCTTGTTTGAAGGGTGGTGGTTCGGGACAATTGTTGGCTTAGTCATCTGGGCAACCTATTTCTCACTGCTAGTTTGGGTCAGTTCGACAACAGTCGGTTCTTTGGTGGGATCGGTTGTGAATGCTGCGACTTCAGGCTTTCAAGCCATCTTGGGAACAGCTACCGCTGCCATTGGAGGGGGTGTCGCGAGTCGGCAAGTGGTGGCGACGGCTGAAGCGGCAGCGTCCGCTGTGCGTCGGGAATTGACGGCAGCCATCGATCCAGTCAGTATCCGCGAGAACCTTGAGGATTACGTCCAAGCCCTACGCCCGCCAGAATTAAATCTGCAACAGATTCGTGGCGAATTTGAAAACTTACTGAATGACCCGAATTTCAAGGAAATTGCCAAGAGTGGCAACCTCCGCGATATCGATCGCAACACGTTGGTAGAGTTGGTTAGCAGCCGCACCGATTTATCCAAACGGGATGTGAATCGGATTGCCGATCAACTCGAAGCGGCTTGGAACAAAACGGTGAACCAACTGCCACCGCAACGGGATGCCATGGGAGAACTGGTTGACTACCTTAAGTCAGCCACCGGCGAACAGTTGCTAGGGAAAGACTTTACTCAGCGATTAGACGATCTCGTTCAAGAACTTCGCCTGCGCCGCCAGTCCAAAGAGCAAGAGCAAGCGAAACAACAGCCAGCCGGGCCCGTTTCTCAAGCAATGACACTGGGCGTCAATAGCTTGATTGGTTTGGTCATGGGACGAACCGATTTGTCTGACTTTGATGTCGAGAGAGTGATCGGCCAACTGAAGAACGTTAGAGACCAAGTAGGAGATCGAACCAATAAACTGGCAGCGCAAGCCAGTGGTGCAGGAACTGGGCAATCCTACAGCCCAATCCGAGCAGATATCGAAAATTACATCCTCAATACTCCCTCCTGGCGGATTAATAATCGCGAGATCGTTGAGCGGGAGTTCCGAGACGTATTGTACGACCCAGACGCCGATCCCGGCCATGTGGGTGATGAGTTGGAGCAATGGAATCGCTCGGATTTTGCCGATTTGCTGCAACAAAAGGGATTATTTACTCACAACGAAATTAGAAAAATTTCCAACTGGCTAGACGCCATTCGCCTAGAAGTTTTGACGGAAGCTAGAGCGGCTGATGAGCGCGGGCGATCGCTTGCTTTATATCGCGAAGTGGAACAGTATCTGCTCAGTACTCCTAAAGAAAACTTAACACCCGAAAAAATCCAGCTCAACTTTAAACCGATGCTGGAAGACTCTAATGCAGATTACGGGCAACTGAGCAATCGGCTAGCACAATTCGACCATGAAACCTTTGCTCAAATTTTGAGGCAGCGCCCAGATCTATCGCCGGAGGAAGCCGAACTGATTATCAACGATCTGAGCAATGCTCGCGATCGCGCGTTGAGAGAATCACAAGAACTGCAAGAAGCTGCTAAGGCACAAATCGAAGCCCAGTGGCTGAAGGTTCAGTCCTTGCTGCGCGATACGGGCAAATCAGAACTCAATCCCGACCACATTCAGCGCGAACTGAGAATGCTGCTGGATCACCCAGGCGCAGGATTAGCCGCACTCCGGGCACGGGCAGCTCGATTTGACCGCGATACGTTGGTCCAGCTATTGAACCAGCGCCAAGACTTGAGTGAGGAACAAATTAATCAGACTCTCGATCAAATTGAAGGAGTCTGGACTCGCGTCACTCACACGCCTCAAGCCATAGCGGGGAAAGCGAAAGATCAATACGACCAAGTGATGGGGTCAATTGCCGATTACTTACGGAACACGGGTAAGGCAGAACTCAATCCTGAAGGTATCCAGCGCGACTTAACCACGCTGCTGAATAACCCGCAGGCAGGCATGTATGCCATTAGAGGTCGTTTAGCCGCGATGGATCGGGATACGCTGGTGAAGTTGCTCTCGCAACGGCAAGACTTGAGCGAGGAGCAAGTGAACCAAATTATCGACCAAGTGCAATCGACCATTCGCAGTATTGTCAAAGCGCCTCGACGCCTCGCTCGCCGAACTCAGCAGCAAGTACAGGATTTCCAAGGTGCGATCGCAGATTACCTGCATTCGACTGGTAAGGAAGAACTCAATCCTGAAGGGATTAAGCGGGACGTGCAGTTGCTACTCAACGATCCCCGTGCTGGCATGTCGAGCCTCAAGGAGCGCCTCTCCCATTTCGATCGCTCCACCCTGGTCGCACTGCTATCTCAACGGGAAGATATATCGGAGGCAGACGTAAACCGCGTGGTCGATCAAATCCTCGGCGTTCGCGACCAGATGATGGCACAACTGCGGGATTTACAATTGAGCATTCAGGCCGCGATCGATCGCATCTTTGCCAAAATCCGCAACTACCTCAACAGCCTCGATCGCCCCGAACTCAACTACGATGGTATTAAGGCAGATATCCGCACGCTGTTTGATGACCCAGGTGCTGGTTTTGAAGCGCTACGCGATCGCCTCAGCCAATTCGATCGCGACACATTGGTTGCCCTCCTGAGTTCTCGCGAAGATATTTCTGAGGCTGATGCTAACCGCTTGATTGACCAGATCGAGCGTACCCGCAACAGTGTGTTGCATCGGGCAGAACGCCTGCAAGCGGAAGCCCAGCGCCGGATCGAACAGGTCAAGCATCAAGCCCAAAAACGAGCGGAAGAAA
>DATNPC010000442.1:0-4662 GCA_036703375.1 Allocoleopsis sp. | reverse complement strand
GCGCGGGCTTTCTTTGAACGCTTAGCTGGAGCTACAACTGAACTTTGCTCTGCCGGTTCAACTGTGACTTTTTCATCATCAAACAGAAGTGGAGCTAAAGCTTTTCTCATGTGCCACTCCACATAATAAGCTAGCATACACAAGAAGACGTGAGCTTTGACTCTCTGTTCTAAGCGGTGATAAATTGGACGCACTTTCAAATCAACAGTCTTATAACTGCGGAAAGCTTGTTCGACAGTAGAAAGGCTTTTATAAGCTCTCACTGTCTGAGCCGCATCTAAAGTTTCCGGCTTGACTGAGGTGCGAATAATATAGACTCCATCCAAAGCCGAATATGAAGCGATAGCCACTTCATTCCTAGAGAAAGAAAAACTTTCCTCAGTGATGGCAATATTAAAGTATTTACCCACCCCTTTAGAATTGAGAACTCGCCCTACTCTCAGCCCAATCTGGTCGGCTCCTTTGAGGGCACGTTTATCTCGCGAAGTGGCGCTAACAATCTTATTGAGTTCCTGCTCAGTCGCCTGTAATAAAGCAACTCGGGTCAAAGACTTTTCTTGAGCAAGCATTGGGTTGCGACAAGCAATTAACCGTTCACCTGGATAATCAGAACAAGAAAACTCTACCAAGTCAGTCTCATCAAATAATGAGAGTTGAACAGCTTCTTGTTCAACCAGTTTACGAATTTGATGCGCTCTGAGAGCTGTAATCCAGTCGAGTCCCTCAACTGGCTGAAACTCTGCCAAAATCCGGGTATTCGTAATCATGCCTCGGTCACCAACCCAAACAACTTGTTGTATGCCAAAACGGTGACGCACTTTCTCAATTTGAGCTGTTATTGTGGTTGTATCCGATGTATTTCCTTCAAAGACTTCTACCGCTACGGGGCAGCCTCGCTTGTCGCAGATTAAGCCAAATACAATCTGTAAAAATCCTTTCTTCTTGTCCCGATTATAGCCATATCTAGCTAGAGGGCATTGAGTTCCTTCAAAGTAAGTTGAACTCACATCGTAGAGAACTAAGGCTCCTTCAGACAGATGGATTTTCGCTAACTCCTTTTCTATGGATTCCTGTCTTGAGACCAGCCAATCCATCGCTTCATACAATTCATCTTCATCGGCTTTTTCTAAGCCCAAGAGTTCACTTAACGACGAAAAGCACGTTTCACTGTTCAATCCTCTAGCTGTGGCTAACTTGGAACGAGGGTCAAGGATACGTGCCACTATCATCGCCAAGACTAGAGCGCGTTTTCGCGAATTCTCGGGTGCAATGAGATTGTGCAAATCAAGCTTTTTGATTGTTCCTAAAACGGCAGCTACATGACCATGAGGTAGACTCCTTTCTACAGAAAACGATTCCGAGAGATTTTCAAGGGCTGCACCGCCTTTGAGCACAATTCTCAAGTTATCAACGACGGTATCCGGTAATTTAGACAGGTTAGCTAACGTTCTTTTACGAATTTTACCCCCTTCACGATAGGACTCGCGTAGGAGGACGGCGGGAGGGGAATTTCTGTTAGGAACTCGTTCTATATACATGGCTACTATTGTCCCAGAACCTTCCCCACAGAATTCTTAAAAAATTCTTAAAAACATGGGTACGGCTGGCGGGAAGCGAATGGCTCTAGTTCCCGTCACTCCAGCTTTTTCTCCCTTTGTAGTTCATCTGTACGGGGGAACTTCCGTTAATCCCTATCAGGGATTGAAACGGGAGAACATAATCTTAGCCTTGTTCGGCGTCAGCTCTTCTGTTCGTTCCAACCACTCTCAATCCCTATCAAGGATTGAAACTTCTCATGAATTACCAGAGTGCTCGCGGCGATGTTGTTCCCGATTTTGTAGGTTTTGCTGAAATTGCTGTCGTTGTTCTGGCGTTAAAACTGGCTCTACGCGATCGCGATACGATTGTTCCAGTTGCTGGAGTTTTGCCTGTTGTTCAGCCGTGAGTTGAGGTGGAGGAGGGAGAATAGCTCGAAGCTGAGGCTGCATTTCCTGCATAATTTGCTCGATTTGCGCTTGCTGTTGAGATGTCAAGCCAAGCTCTGCGAATCCAGGAGGAAGTTTGCCTCCTGGATGGCCTGGAGGAAATGAACCCGGTGGCTTCATCCCTTGATTCTGATTCTGATGTTGATGTACTTGATTTTGATGTTGATGTAATTGCTGCTGTTGCTCCGGCGTTAAAACCGCCTCTATTTTCTCGCGAGACGCTTGCATCAACTGACGAACTTTTTCCTGCTGCTCGGGACTCAGCTGAGGTGGGCGAGGGAGAACTGCTTCAAATTGCGGCTGTAAGTCTTTTTGGATTTGTTGAATTTGCTCTTGCTGTTGAGCGGTTAGTTGAATGCCTTCTAGTCCGGGGAGGAAAAATCGCGGTTTGGGTCGAGGCATTGGACTTGTCACGCGATCGGGTGATGCAGTAGAGTCTTGAGCGAGCAGTGGGTGGGCAGTTGTTGCGATCGCACACAGCGTAGCACCAAACGCGATCGCTCCGATTGTAGCGGGGATGAATTTAAGTTTCATGAGAATCCTTGTAAATTTAGAGCTACAAACGCATTTGCGTTTAACACCTAAATCTTAGAAATTCACATGGGTAAAGTCATGGAACGAACATCCCAAATTTATCTAGAGCTAAAGTCCTGAGTTCGACTGGTACTTTAGTCCTATCCAGGATGATTAAAACGATTAAGTAAACGACTTAATTGAGAGTTTGTAACTGACTCAATTACAGTTCAAACATCACGATAGCGCGTAATTTACCATCAGCGCCTAATCTCGAATCCCCGCAATCCTTCTGGCACTTCATAGTCCACCGCCACATCTTTAACTACAGCACCTCGCGGACCGCGATCGCACCATCGAATCATCTCCTCAACAGCCGCTTGACTCCCCTCAAACACCGCTTCTACCCGTCGATCGGGAAGATTTCGCACCCAACCACTAATGCCCAACTCATTAGCCCGATCTAACGTCGAAAACCGATAGCCAACGCCCTGAACTCTTCCAGAGATAAAAACATGGGCGCGGATTGGCTCATGCAGTGGTGATGGATTTGACATTCACTTGTTCCTGTTTTCGATAGCATTCCTGATTAAAGTACGGCATAGTTGTTAACAAACACCGACTAGCAAGCGGTTATCAGTTAACAATTGTGACGCCCTTCCCGCTTGAAGAAAACCTATTTTTTGAATGTAGATGTATGGCGGCTTGCCACAGGCTACCACTCCAGAAAATTCCAGGAAACTCCAGGCCTATATGAGTTAGGTAATCTTGGTGAGGGAAGGGAGTCAGAGGCTTTTTCCTCAACCGGACGCTTTGATTGTAGATAGCTGCATTGCGATCGCGATCGCATTAGAGGTGCCAGCGTTCTTCATCTTCATCATAGTCGCCTTTTTCCTGCAAACCATTACGATCGCGATCGCGAGGTGCTTCATCCTCCCGATCGCGATCGCCATAGCGATGGAGATGCCAACGCTCTTCGTCCTCATCATATTCACGAGACTCCTCCACTCCATTGCGATAGGAGGAACGAGGCTGTTCGCGATCGTCATCATCACCATACAGCTCGTCAGGCTCTTTTTCCTCCGTGCGATCGGAATATCGCAACTCGCTGTCATCATTGCCTGGTTCGCGCTTACTATCACCTATTTCCATAGTTTTCCTCTTGAAGTCAAAAACTTCGTCCACTCTAGCAGCAGGTCAAAAGCATTTTGAACCTTTCTCTCTTAGCTGCTAATTAGATATATCGACCAAAGGCACATCAGTCAAATCTGTAAAATGTAGTCAAGCGTCACTCTTGTTGCTCTGCAATGATAATTTCTCAACTGTTTAATATCGCCAATCTCTTCGTTTTGCCCTTTTGGGTACTGATGATTCTCCTCCCGAACTGGGGAGTTACCCGCAAGGTGATGGAATCCTATCTCCCCTTTGTGGCATTAGCAGGTTTGTACATCTACTTATTCGTTAGTAGCATTACCCCAGAATCTGCCGCCGCGCTATCCAATCCTCAGTTAGCAGATATTGCCCGATTCTTTGCTGACGAAAAAGCTGCTGCAACGGGATGGATTCACTTCTTAGTGATGGATTTATTTGTTGGACGTTGGATTTACTGGGAAGGACAGCGTACTGGTGTTTGGACAGTGCATTCGCTAGCCCTGTGCTTATTTGCCGGTCCAATGGGATTGCTCTCTCATATTGTCACCAGTTGGATTTCCAAGACAGTCTCCTCACCTGCCGAGCCAGACTCTACAACTTCATCCACTAACACACCACAACCATAAAATCTTTTAGGGAACTCCCAGAAAATCGATATTCAGGTTAGGGTTTTTAATAACCGAACCTGTAGGGGCGATTCATGAATCGCCCCTACAATGTTGTTTATGTAACTGAAAACCCCTATGTCGCTAACCAACAAAAAAAGCGCCCCCTTGAGGAGACGCTTTTTTGATTCAGCTAAGTTGTGAAAAATTAGCCGTTGATCGCAGGAGCACTCAAAGCAACTGGAGTCGCTTCACCAGCAGCCAAGTCGAGAGGGAAGTTGTGAGCATTGCGCTCGTGCATCACTTCCATACCCAGGTTGGCGCGGTTTAATACATCCGCCCAGGTTCCGATCACGCGACCTTGTGAGTCAATCACGGACTGGTTGAAGTTGAAGCCGTTGAGGTTG
>DATNPC010000441.1:0-2925 GCA_036703375.1 Allocoleopsis sp. | reverse complement strand
CTGCTGATTTATTTATTCATGAACCTGGGCGGCTTTGCCTGTGTCATTCTCTTCACCCTACGCACGGGGACTGACCAGATTAGCGAGTACGCTGGACTTTATCAAAAAGACCCCCTGCTCACGTTGTGCTTAAGTATTTGCTTACTCTCGCTGGGAGGGATTCCGCCTCTAGCGGGATTCTTCGGCAAAATCTATCTATTCTGGGCAGGTTGGCAAGCAGGACTCTATGGATTGGTCTTGCTCGGTCTGGTGGCTAGTGTAGTCTCGATTTACTACTACATCCGCGTCGTGAAGATGATGGTGGTCAAAGAACCCCAAGAAATGTCTGACGCTGTGAAGAATTACCCAGAAATTCGCTGGAACCTACCCGGTTTGCGTCCTTTACAAGTGAGTTTAGTCCTAACTTTGATCGCAACCTCTTTAGCGGGGATTCTGTCGAACCCTCTGTTTGCCTTGGCGAATGAGTCCGTCACCCGCACCCCTATGCTGCAACAGGCGATTCTGAGCGATCGACCACCAGCTGTTAGCGTTCAGCCAATTTCCACTGTAGAAGCTGATAGCTAAAAACTCTCGCGATTTTTATAAGACGCCTGACTCTCTAGAGTCAGGCGTTTTTTGGTTGGAAAAAAGTTGCTTACAGTTCAAATGGCTCGCCGTAACTTTCGCCAAAGCAAACGCGATCGCGTCCGAAACGTCCACCATACTGTTTAAAGGGTTCATCCGCATAGCCCAACGCTAGCAGGCAACAGACATCCACCTCCTCCGGGATTTGGAAGGCTTCTTTCACTTGAGTCGTGACAAACCCTTCCATGGGGCAACTATCAACACCATAGCTTTTTGCCACAATCATCAGGTGAGCGACAGCTAGCATGGTGTGGCGATTCGTCCACGCTTCAATATTCTCAAAGCAGGGATGGTGCTCAAACAAGGCTGGAATAGCTGAGCGCATGAAATCGGCATAGGCATCATTCATTGCCCCCGCTTCTTTAGCCAGTTCAATTACCGATTCCACATATTCCGGGTTCCCTACACGCCGATCCCCACAGCAAATCAATACCACGGGGGCTTCTCCCACTTGGCGCTGGTTAAAGGCACAAGCTTTTAGCTTTTCCTTGTTTTCTAGCGCTCTCACAGAAATGAAGCGCCAAGGCTGGAGATTATAGCCCGATGGCGCTCGAACACCCAACCGAAAAATTTCTTCTAAAATTACATCGGGAATCGGATCGCTTTTAAATGCTCTTGCAGCACGGCGCTGCTCGATCGCATCCTTCAATCCCATGGTTGGATGCATTTCAATGACCATCACTTCTCCTTTGAACAGTGAACAGTTACGCAGTCAAACAGCGATCGGCTATTAGCGACCAGTGACCAAGCTCATGCCTAGAGGCATGGAGTCCAGTACACCCAACCCTCCACTCAAAGCTTTCAGTTCACAGTGCCCCGTTGAGAGTTGACGCTTTACGAGCGGGACTCTAATCGGGATGTGTTTTTATTCACTGGTCACTGCTCACTGTTCACTGGTCACTGTTTTACCCTAAACCTAATTCGCGTTTGAGTAAATTAATCGACTTGGTACCGATATAATTTTCACTCCGAATCAGCTTGGGCGGACGGATGAGGTCATCTCTTGCCGCTGAGATAGCGGCTTTGACCCTGTCATAACTGGCATGATCGCAGATAATCGTCTGAGCGGCGCGAACCAGAGCATGTAGCTTATAGGTATCATCAACTTGAGCTGTCATCAATAACAACTCATCTCCCCGCAGACTGTGGATGATAATGGATGCGACTCCCAAGGTACCAGCACTGAGACTCACTACCCCAAGACAACTATCCTTGGGTAAGTCTTTAACAATTTCGAGTTCTTGAGCGTAGTCGTGGATATCAACGGGGATAACGCGAACTGATTTGGGGGCGGCAGTTTCCAAGACTTCTCCGATAAAGTATCGGCTAGTCACTACTGTGCCGGAGTTGGTTTGATCCAACGCGGTAGAGAGTTCTTCTAGCGGTACCAACTCTACTGGGATGCCAAGAGACTGTTCGATTTCTCTAATCATCAGCTTACCCGCTTCCAAATCCCGGCTTGGAACAGTGACAAGTACCCGCGCACTACAGCGCAACCGCCAGTCAATTTCCGATAAAAATAGTTCTCTGGCTTCCCGGAGAGAGCATCCTTGTGATAAAAGTTCATCAAGGCTTTTTTGTACTATTTTGTAAGCTTCAGGATACTGTCTGAGAATAGAAGCTTGACCTTGGGGTCCCCCCTCGTGTCCCTGCTCCTTGACATAAATCCCTGACCCTGCCTGGGACTCCACCAACCCAGTCTCTTCTAATTGTCGATATACCTTACTAATCGTGTTGCGGTGCAAACCCGTGAGCATTGCCAGCTGGCGCGTACTGGGCAGTCGATGACCGGGAGGATATTGCCGGGAGGCGATCGCAAACTGAATTTGGTCAAATAGCTGCTTTGAAGCTGGGATTTCACTATCGGGTTGAATATGATACTGAACCATTACTCAATCTCCCAAGCGTTCCGATCGACGAACAAGAGGAGTTTTGCCATAGGCATTATTAACAATAAGGTTTTATCCAGGCATTGAACCTGTTATTACTCAGTAATACCTTCCTGGGAACATCAGTACCAAGAATATTAAGTCTCTGACTAGGCATCATAGCCGAAGTTAAAAACAAGTGAATCACTCAGGTGGGTCTAAATAAGCGTATGCCTAGTGCAAGAAGGCAGAAGACAGAGGGCAGAGAGGCTTCTTTTCTACGTTTGGCTCCGTTGTTAACTGGTCACTTATGCCTGCCGTGCTGCACTAGCCACTGGGCAGCGAGCCAAGGGCTGTAGGCAGGAGACGGACATTAAACTTCCGGCGGTCAACAATCAAGCGGGACACTTCTGGTAGAGGGTAATAGGGGATA
>DATNPC010000440.1:0-4379 GCA_036703375.1 Allocoleopsis sp. | reverse complement strand
CAAGCAATGGGGCGAGAGAAACAACTGTGTCAATGAGCGAACAATCAGTAGAAGTCGGGGCGCTGAAATGGTTTTATCGGGAAGCGCACCCAGTGGGCAAGAGTAACGAGTTGCCAGTGTTACTGCTGCACGGTTTGCCGTCCCAAAGTTATTCTTGGACGGCACTAATGCCAGATTTAGCAGAAAAAGGGTTTAGAGCGATCGCGCCTGACTGGATTGGTTCTGGTTTCTCGGCAAAACCGGATAAGCGAGACTTTGCTTATACCCCCGATGCTTTCATGAATGCCTTGGCAGAGTTTCTCAACGCACTTGCGATCGAGCGCTGTCATTTAGTGGTTCAGGGATTTCTCGCTTCAGTGGGGCTTCAGTATGCCCTGCGTCATCCCGACCAAATCGATCGCATCGCCATTCTCAATACACCGATATCCACTGACGCCAAGTTACCTTGGCCGATGCAGCAATGGGGATTGCCGTTTGTGGGAGATATGGTAACTCAAGACCCTCTATTAATCGATCGCACTTTGGAAGGGGGTAGTCGATACCGGATTGCAGATAACGATCTAGATGTTTATCGCAAACCCTTCCTCAAGAGTTCCGATCCCGGACGCAGTCTAGTGGCAACGATTAAGAATCTTCAGCTCAAAGCCTCGATGGAGGAGATTACAACAGGCTTTCGCAATTGGGAGAAACCTATCCTCGTATTTTGGGGCATCAAAGACCCTTGGTTGCCGGTGGAGCAAGCCGAACAATTTACTAAGACGGTGAAAAATGGCGAACTCGTCCAACTCGAAGAGGGAGGACATTATCCACAAGACCATTGGTCGGGAAAAGTGAGTGAATCGCTTCTGCCGTTTTTGCGACGCCAAGCCTTATGAGGGTACAGGCGAAACAAAAAAAAACACCCTCGCCTGTCCGGGAGGGCCAACAGCTAAGTTTAGTATTTTTAATTTATTTCAAAATAGTTAAGAACTTGGAAAGTTCTTGTTTACATTTGGCAGATGACGGATTGTGCCAAGCCATGCTAACACCGATAGGCCAGGAATGGAATCAGCATCTCAGCACGGCTAAGACCGCCATGAACTCCAGCGATAATCGGGTAGTGTTCCTCGTGGAAGCAAGCCCAGTCATGACGCGGAATCAGGATTAGGTCGCCAATGCGATCGCAAAAATCGTCATGGGGCGGTTGACCGGGTAGACCAAACAAACCCTGTGCGATCGCGTCTGCTTTGGAGACGGCGAGAAAGCGATCGCCAAAATGCTGTTGAATATAATCCATCGCCGCATCTTCAGCACCCCGTCGGAGATACAAAAAGCGGCATTGCGATTCACCCGTTCTCGCTGGAATAAACAGCAGTCGAGTAAACTCAGGATGCCGTTCGAGCCAGAGAATTTTGTCGGGATAAGCAGGGCGTTGACCGTGGTCAGCAACTAATAGTAGAACAGTATCAGAGCGACCGGATAGTGGCGCTAGCAGTTCGCGCTTGAGCGAAAAGTCGAGTGCAGCCACTTCTGCTCGGCAACAGGCACTCAACGGGCCGTAGCGATGAGCGGCCGTGTCTACGTTCGGTACGTAGAGGGACGTGAAACTTTTGCTAGTGTTGCTTTTTGCCAGTAAGCGATCGCGCAACTGGGCCAAACCATCGGCGGGAGTAATGTAACCGATGTAGCCATCCCGTCCTGCCTCACTTCCTGCACTGGTAAAACGGCTGATGCTAGACCCTTTGAACTGACGACAGTTCACAATCTCCACGTTTACCCCTGACTTCTCCAGTCGCAGATACAGATTGGGAACTGGCAACAAGGTATCTGGATTGAGTTGAGTTTCCAAATAAGGCATCGAGGTAGGGGCAACGCTGGGTCGAAAACCGATGAGATTGACCACACTGCCAATTTCCCGAAAATAAGTGTGGGTACTCATAATCCCGTGTTGGGCTGGTGCATAGGCGGTTGCGGCTGAGGTGAGGGCCGCTACCGTAGTGCTAGGAAAAACCGAGGTAGCGGGCATAAAAAAAGATTGCGAACTCGCACAGGCAGCCGCTAGTCCTGGTGCATCCCCTTCATCCATCAGTATCTGCAATTGGTCGTAGCCGAGGGCATCGACTATGAGTAGCACGACATGATTAATCGGTGCTTGCCCTAGCCACGTTTCCCAGGCATCGCTGAGTGCCTGGGTTGCTAATAAGCCCGGATTAAATGAAGGTAAGGCAGGTTGTTCGCACAAATTCGGTGCATCAGGACTCAACCACTGAACTGCTAACGCCGCTATATTCGCGAGTCCCAGCCCATCGTAGCTGGGTCGTATGGCATCCGCACCGAATGTTTCTGGTAGTTTTTGCCGAGCTAGAAGGGTTTTTTCAGCGATCGCAACTAGTTCAGTCATTTTAATCCCTTAAATTTGCCCCAATTCTATAGCTATCAGCAGTCAGCTAATCGCGTCGCTCGGGAAAACCCCTACACTATCCCTAATGTTCAGTATTGTCTGGCAGTCGTTCTAAAGCTTTTCGTGCGATCGCTCCCCGATAGTCATCTTTATACTCAAGGTATCTCTCCAAGGCTTTCTGGAAATTAGCCCTCGCCTCTGCATAGTCTTCCTGTTCTTCGGCAAGTGAGCCTAAAGCGTGGTATGTCAGGGCTTGGCTGTAGCGATCGCCAAATTCGATTTTGATATCGAGAGCTTGTTGATAGTAAGCCCTTGCCTGTTCCCATTCTCTCAATTCTTGGGCTACTATTCCCAACTGGTGGTATGTCATGGCTTGGCTATAGCGATCGCCAAATTCAATGAAGATATCGAGAGCTTGTTGATAGTAAGCCCTTGCCTGTTCCCATTCTCTCAATTCTTGGGCTACCCTTCCCAAGTTGTGGTAGGTGCTGGCACAAGAATAGCGATTGCCAATTTGTTGTAGGATGTCTAGACACTGCTGATAAAAATTCCGTGCCTGCTGAAATTGCCGCAATTCTCGATAAGCATTGCCCAGATTAAACAACGAGGCAATCTCACCGCGACGATTTTCAAGATTTTGGGAAAGGCTTAAGGAATTTTGATAACAGGTAATGGCTGTATCCAATTGCCGTTGCTGGGTATAGGCATCCCCTAAGGTGTTGAGAATTTCCGCGTAGAAGGCAGACTCTCGCTCGACATATTTGACAGCTTCTTCTAAATATTCCTTCGCTTTCATCGGATTGCGCTGAGTGAGATAGGCAACCCCTAGCTGATGCAAGATATTCGTATAGCTGCGGAGATTTTCTCCCGTGCAGTGATGCCCAGTGGGGTGATTTTCCATCAGCAAGCGCTCTAATAGATCGATCCGCTCTTGCTGTTCGGGCGTCGGTAATCGCTCGATGCTTTTCTCTGCGTTTAGAGTCTGAGCAATGGCATATTCTTTAGTGGCTTGAGTGGTTTTAAACCGAAACATTCCCGATTTCCAAGCCCAGAAATCTGGCGCAAATTTAGCCAGACGGGTGATCGCGTAGTCGGGCAGAATGAAGAGAATGGGATGAGGAACAGTTTTTCTATAAGCATCCCGCACAAAATTTAAGTCTTGTAAAACAGGAGGATAGTCGCCAAAAACGCCAATTGACTTTTCTAACCCTCGCACAATCAAGACGAGCTTTTTATTAGCTTCTCTTGGAATCGTCGGTAAGACGTCCAGAATGGCATCGCGGATAAATCGCAAGTTCTTATCGGGGAAGTCTAGGACAATGAACTGAATCTCCCGACATTCCGGGGCGTTCTTCAATGCTTCGATTAAAAGCTCAGCATCCGGCGGGAAATTCACCTCCACAAACCCAATCGTAAACTTCTCTGCAAAGTCTACAAACGTGAGCAATTCCGCCAATTCGTCTCGATTAGCGGCAAGAAACTGACCGAATTCTGGACTACGAGTTCTCGGCAAGGGTGGCGGCGAGGGCTTGTTGGAAGAATTCATTTTGCTTCACCACTGGATTCGGGTAATTCCATCGTTTGTCGCCGTTGTATTCCAACACCGACGTGTTGAACAGCATCAACTGGCCTTTTTCATCTTTACTTACATTTTTAGTCAGACACACTTGGGCTAACAAGGGATAATGGTCTTCGGGAATAAACCGCTCAAAGCTAAATTGTTGTTGCTTAATCGCATAAGTCACATCTTCCGCCATAATTTTAGAATGCCGTTTCGTGCTAGCCGTTTGGCAAGCCGTCCGCATCATCTGCATCAATTGTCGGACGTGTCCTCCACTCGCTTTTGCCATCTCCAGCAATACCTCGCGAGATTCAAATACAGCCTCAACCTCCACTCGCTTTTCAATCACGCTAGCAATAGCATCGAGCCCAGTTGGGTTGTAGGTTAAATGGCAGCAATCCCGCTCAAACTCATAAATATTCACCATTGGCACAATAT
>DATNPC010000439.1:0-3472 GCA_036703375.1 Allocoleopsis sp. | reverse complement strand
TGCCGATTCTTGAGAAACGGTCAGACTATGTAACTTGGGGGCAGGTGTTTAGGCAAGAATATGAGCAATTGTGCCGTGCAGTTGAACGAGGCGTGGAAACAGCGATCGATGAATATGGCGCAACCGATCCAGCCGAATTTTTCGCTGTTGCTACAGAAACTTTTTTTGAAAAACCTGTCCAACTGCAAAGAAGTCATCCTGACCTTTATCAGGAGTTAAAACGCTACTATAAGCTCGATCCAGAGGAGTGGGTGAGAGAGCCGATCTGAAGTGGCGATTCGCGACCTACTAGAACCAAGAACGGAAGATAGCCTCTTAAGCGTGAAGTTCAAAAACCTAGCCTCTCACAGATTTTCGGGTAGGAAAAATTGTCCTATTGTTAAGAAAGGATAGCGATCGCGGTGGGACAACCAACCCCGAAAGGAGAGATTCTCGTTAACATAAGGAATTTTAAACTAGATTTTAGTCAATAGACTTGGGCCATGTCTCGTTGATTAGCTGTTGATAGGCTGTAGACCGAAAACAGGCTTTGAGCAACCTCCCCTTTGCAGCTAGCTAGGGGAATATGTCACGATTAATTTTTGCAAATTCTTTGGTGTTCCCTTCCATGCTGGTGCAATCATCTACTGCCGTTCAGCCCTTCCTCGGCTCTGAAATCAAGGCATCTTACGAACAGTCGCGGGTTGTAATCTTACCGATTCCTTTCGAGGCGACGACAAGTTACCGCAAAGGCTGTGAAAACGGACCTGACGCTCTGTTGGAAGCGTCCGTACAGCTGGAATACTATGATGACGAGCTAGAGCGAGAAACCTGTTGGGATGCTCAGATTTATACTCATTCCCACATTGCTGACACGCGCAGCGCTCAACCCCTCTCGTCGGAACAAATGCTAGACGTTACCCGCGAGACGGTATTTCAACTGATTCAAGACGATAAGTTTGTCATTTCGCTCGGTGGCGAACATAGCATCACAACGGGCATTGTCGAGGCATATCGCCGTGCGTCTGATGAACCGTTCACGGTGATTCAAATAGACGCCCATGGCGATATGCGTCATGAGTATGAAGGTTCAATTCACAGCCACGCCTGTGTCATGCGTCGGATTGTGGATATGGGATTACCAACTTTACCCATTGGCATTCGCAGTCTTTGTAAAGAAGAAGCGATTCTGATTCAGGAGAAATCTATCCCCGTAATGTGGGCGCGAGAGATTGCCAAAGACCCAAACTGGATCGACAAAGCGATCGCGAGTATCCCCACGAGACGAGTGTTTATTACCATTGATGTAGACGGTATCGACCCAGCGTTGATTCCTGGCGTTGGAACTCCCGAACCAGGGGGCTTGGACTGGTATGCTCTAACCAGCTTTTTACGTCGAGTGTTTGAAACCTATCACGTCATCGGCTGCGATGTAATGGAACTAGCTCCTGTGGTTGATTCTGTAGTCTCCCAGTTTACAGCTGCCAAACTAGTCTACAAGTTAATTGGTTATCAAGCCATTGCGAAAGGCTGGTAGGAGCCAATGTGAGGAAAGAGCTAGCTCCTACCCCACCTGGCAAATCTGCAACGGGAAGGTTCGGTAGGAGCCAGAATTGTCGTTCACTACAAGCAAGCCCTATGAGTCTCATCGAAAAAATTGGTACTCCTGTAGGTAGTTATGCACCGGATTTTGAACTGCCGGGGATTGATGGACAAGTTCACCACTTGGCCCGTTATCTAGAACGGTGGAAGGGAGTAGGGGTAATTTTTCTGTGTAACCGCTGTTCGGTTGTCTCCTTGTATTTAGATACGCTCAAGCAAATTCAAGCTGAGTTTCAGAACCAAGGCTTTACGCTGGTTGGCATCAATGCTAGCGATGCCCAGCAATACTCGCAAGAGGGCTTTGAGAATATGAGGCAGTTCTCGCGGGAAGGGGAATTGAATTTTCCTTATCTGTGGGATTCAACTCAGGATGTCGCTCACGGTTTTGGTGTCGAGAAGATGCCTGAAGCATTTTTGATCGATGCGACAGGAATTCTTCGCTACAGAGGTAGAATCGACAATACCCAAGTACCAGAAGCTGAGCAAGTCCCGTATTTGCAAAATGCGATCGCAGCTCTTCTGGCTGGTGAAGAAATCGTACCTAAATCGACGGAGGCAATTGGCAGTCTTTTTGAGTGGCGACACGAGTCAAGATAGAGACATAACAGCTGTAGGCTGTTATCTTATGGGGGAGGAAATCTAGGAGAAAAAGAGTCGTAGCATGGGGATGAAATACCGACGGGTTTTACTAAAGTTGAGCGGTGAAGCCTTGATGGGCAACCTGGGCTACGGCATAGATCCAGGCGTCGTTCAAGACATCGCTAGTGAAGTGGCAGAAGTTGTGGCAGATGGCGTCCAGATGGCAATCGTCGTCGGGGGGGGCAATATCTTTCGCGGGATTAAAGCCTCAGCCGCAGGAATGGATCGAGCCACAGCTGACTATATTGGCATGATTGCCACCGTGATGAATGCTATGACGTTGCAAGATGCCTTAGAGCAAATTGGTATACCAACGCGAGTGCAAACGGCAATCGCCATGCAGGAAGTGGCAGAACCCTACATCCGACGTCGTGCCATTCGTCATCTGGAAAAAGGACGTGTCGTGATTTTTGGGGCGGGTTCAGGGAATCCGTTCTTCACCACTGATACGACTGCGGCCCTGCGGGCGGCAGAAATCGATGCAGAGGTGATCTTTAAGGCAACGAAAGTAGACGGTATTTATGATAGCGACCCACATCTAAATCCTGAAGCTCGTCGCTTTCAAAGTCTCACCTATAGTTACGTCCTCGCTCACGATTTGCGAGTGATGGATAGTACCGCGATCGCATTATGTAAAGAGAATAATATCCCGATTATGGTATTTGATCTTACGGTGCGGGGTAATATTCACCGCGCTGTTAAGGGAGAACCAGTCGGAACCATTGTAGGAGGTTTTTGTGAAGTTAGCTGACGCCGAAAGCCATATGCAGAAGGCAGTTGAGGCAACTCAACGCTCTTTCAATACGATTCGCACGGGGCGCGCCAATGCCAGCCTACTCGACCGAGTACAGGTTGAATATTACGGTACCCCAACGTCCCTCAAGTCATTGGCTAATATCAGTACGCCGGATGCGAGTACCATTACAATTCAGCCTTACGACAAGAGTAGTATGAGCCTGATCGAGAAGGCGATTTCTCTGTCGGATATCGGCTTAACTCCCAGTAACGATGGTCAACTGATTCGGTTGAATATTCCACCGTTAACTGAGGAACGCCGTAAAGAATTTGTGAAGCTGGCAGCCAAGTATGCGGAGGAAGGAAAAGTCTCCATCCGCAACATTCGCCGGGATGCTGTTGATGCAGTCCGCAAACAGGAGAAAAATAGCGAAATTTCTAAGGATGAATCGCAAGATATTCAAGACAAGATTCAAAAGATGACGGATAAGTACATTGCCAAAGTTGATGAATTACT
>DATNPC010000438.1:0-3822 GCA_036703375.1 Allocoleopsis sp. | reverse complement strand
GAACCTTACAGTACTCCATAGTAGCTCAGTGAGGCGGAATCAAAAATTGAGAAGCGATCGCACTATCCCAGAGACAATCAGTAACGAGAAGAAATGCGCTCGGTGGTTTGTTGCTCAAGCAGCAGGAGAATCTCCTCTTGCCAAGAAGCTGCGTGCTCAGGGACTGATTTAATGACCGTTGCTCTTTACATGGATGAACACATTCATTAGTTCATCGCTCAGGAAACTCTAGCTGTTGCAAAATCTCGCTCACGGGCGATACACGAATCAACGTGCTGGCAAAGTCAGCATCACGAGTGACAATTGCATCCAACCCCTGAGCAAGAGCGCATCCAAGTTGAACGGCATCTTCAAAGTCTGTCACAGCAAGGGTTAGAGCAATTTCTAACACAGCCCGATCCACTGGACAGATTTCCATGACAGCTAGTGTGATGGATACGGCTTGCCTTGCACGTTCAATATCCTGGGTTTGTCTTCTGGCAATATAGAAGATATCAGTTAATGTTGTGGCAGTTACGTAACCCGTAATTCGACCAGAGCCGATCGCGTCAAACAGTGCCTCTGCATCTTGCAAGAATGGCTCTCGCTCTAGTAAGAAATCTAGAACGATATTGGTATCAACCAGTACCCTCACTGGAGATACTTCTCCACTCGCCGTGCTTGCAGCATTTCCTCAATTTGGGCATCGGTGGGTGCGGGTTGTTCGGTTTTCAAAAATCCCCGCATCTGCTGAATTAAGGCTTTGCGATCGGGTTGAGAGCTGAGTGTGTTTTTGAGCGAGTCAATAATCGCGCTAACGAGGGAAAGGCGATCGCTCACGGATAGCTTGAAGGCTTGCTCTTTGAGGTCTTGGAGGGACATCAGGCTACTTTACGGAAGTTGTACTATTCATTATCGCCTCACCAGCAACAGCGATCGCACTTTAAGAGAGACAGTCAGCCAACAGAAGAAATGCGATCGCTTCTTAAATCTAGGATGGATCGGTTGTTGGAGGATGCAACCCCGTTTGAATCCAAAATCGTCGGGTTGCTCGGATAGAATCATTCTCTGGATAGCGTGTATCGTTTAAGTCAAGGCGGATGCAGGTTGCTCTACCAGTGGGTGTCATCCCTTGAATCACCACTCCGTTATCTACCCAAACGAAATGTTCTTCCCACTTTTGCTGATGCGGATTGAAAATCGGGACAATTTCCTGGGTTTCTGGATCGACGCCAGCCACTTTCGTTATACCGTCTCTCATTACAACGACGACAGGCAAGTGCCAGATTATCGATTTCGTCGGAGCCACCCAGAGATTTTGGGATAATGCGATCGATTGTGAATCGGTTTGCGCTCAAACGTTCTGGGGAATGACAGTACTCACATAAATAGTTGGCTCGTTCGCGTATGATTTGCTTGGCTGCATCACTGATTGGCTTTTTGGGCAGCAAGCATGGCGTTGATATGGGTAAAAATCCGATCTAACTCTCCGATCGCATCTAGTTCTGTAACTTCATCTAAAGTGAGCTGATCGGCCTTCTTTTTTTCTAGCAGGCTTTCCATTCGCAGTTGAAGAGATTCACTGAATTTGAATAGCGTCCAATCTCCCACCTTTTCAATCTGAATTTCATGCATGAGTGAGGACGGCTTACGGAGGGTCGTAACCATGTTTACCCCTGTCAGAATGGAGTGGACAGACATTGAACATCTGCGCTTTAACGAGATTATAGCTTTCCTGGTAGTGGCAATGGGATTACCGAATTGAGGGCGTTATCCAACGGGACAGCGATACCTACGGTAAGCTTCGCTAACGCACTCCTGCAAAAGATGGTTGATGCAGAGGCGATCGCATTTTTGCTTTAGATCGATTTGCATTGAGAAACTCTTGTTCTGAGTAAAATTGGATCGGATACAGGCAAGTTTGACTTTATAGCATTTCTCAGTTGCGTGAAGTACAGCAGAAAAACCTAACCCCCAACCCCTTCCCTGCAAGGGAAGGGGAGTAAGAATCAAAGCCTCTCTCCTCGTAGGAGAGAGGTTTGGAGAGAGGTCAAAATGACCGCATCCAACCCAGAACCGCTATAAATAACTCCAACCCCTATTCAAATCAACCAACTATGAACTACTCAGAAATCATTACCATTGAACCAGGAAAACGCAGCGGTAAACCCTGCATTCGGGGAATGCGAATTACTGTTTATGATGTCCTCTCCTACCTTGCTTCTGGAATGACTTATCAAGAAATTCTCGAAGACTTTCCCTATCTGACCCAAGAAGATATTTTAGCCTGTCTCAGCTACGCTGCTGATCGAGAACGGCAAACCTTAATTGTTAAAATATGAAATTATTGTTTGACCACAACTTATCCCCTCGCTTAGTCAATCGATTGGCTGATATTTTCCCTAATTCCAGTCACCTGTTTTTATTGGGGCTTGACCAAGTCCCTGACCAAGAAGTGTGGCAATATGCCCGCGATCGCAACTATATCATTGTCACCAAAGACTCAGATTTTAACGAAATTGTAATTCTGCGCGGTTTCCCGCCGAAAGTGATTTGGATTCGGCGGGGAAACTGTAGTACTGGAGATATTGAAACAATCTTGAGAACTAACTTTGTTGATATTGAAAAGTTCAATCAAGACCAAAACTTAGGCATTTTCACTCTGTATTAAAAAATAGTATCTCTTTGGAACTTCAGACGAAAAGAGCGATCGCTCATTTTTACCAAAACCGCGATCTTTCCTCCTAAGTAATAAAGCCTGCACAGAAAAAACAGAGCTTTGTTCATTCTATGCAGGTGTTGAGAAGCCTTTTGAGTTCTCTATCTTTACAGTGATGTTACACTGAGTTGTGTAGGTTCGCTTTGGGTACCTTTAGATGAACCATTCCGATCAGCAGCAACAGGACTGTCGGTATTTATGACATGCAATTCCTTGTTGTCAGCAAACTTGATTTTGGTCACTTGAACGTAAGCACTAACAGTTGCAGGAATAAAACTTGTACCCTGGGCTGTTAAGGTTCCGGTGACGTGAAACTGCGATGTATTCAAGTTATAGACACTTTTCGCAAACCCTTCCCGCTGTTCATAACTGTCAGTCTGGAAAGAGCTTGATGAGTTTTTGTAATGATTGTAATCTCCTCCCCCAAACAGAGCGCCAAAAGCTCCTGCAAAGAATCCTCCCATGAAACCACCACCACCATAGTTCTCTTCTAGATACTCTGACTGCTTTTGGTTGAAATACTGAGAAACCTGCGACTTCCATTGATTGAAAGTTTCAACGGAAATTGTAGTGATAGTGAAATCAATATTTATATTAGCCGATGTACCTTTTTGAACAGTAACATACACTCCACTAGCTTGACCGTAACCATTTGTCACTGTCCCGCTATCATAGGAGTCCGTTTCATCCTGCATTCTCAACAGTAGGTTGGGAACACCAATGATATTGGTATTTTTGGGTAGTTGAAGGTAGTGTTTTTGCGCTTTTACAGTAGTCGTCATTTATTTCTCCTGGGGTGATACCCTTATCAGTTTTGTAAGCGAATGATATAAGCTCAATTTGCCTCTTAAACTCAGACCAGACAACCGAAGTTGAGGAACTTAAGAACAAATTTTAAATTTTCGTGCGATGATTTCGGCAAATCAGGAATAATTCAGCATTTCAGCGTTTTAGAAGTCTTTAAATTAATCTCGTTAACTTGGTTAACACTGGCGTTTCTAATTACGAAACGTAATAAAACCAACAGTGCTGCAAATAGAAGCTCTCATGGCGTTAGCCAAGCTCAGGAATATCGACTTAAGGACAGGGCTGCATTTTTAGCCGCTCGGTCATCCAAAATCGCC
>DATNPC010000437.1:0-2772 GCA_036703375.1 Allocoleopsis sp. | reverse complement strand
CTGGGTCTTTCCTGCTTGGTTGGTGGTTACGAGCGCGAGCGCATTTTTGATTGGTGCCTTTGTGACCCTTACTGCGTCAAATCAGGGGAGGTAAAGATTCATGAACTGGTTCGCCACGCTGAAATCTAATGCCCTGTCCATTGCTGTTGGGACATTTGCCATAGGCGTGGCTAGCGGCGGTGCCTCGTTGATGGGGTTCTTTGACAACCAGGTTCGGTACTGCGACCCCATCACTAATCCTTGTACACAGGTGGTAATCCCCGATTGGTTTGGCAACCCACCGGCGGATGCTAAATTCGTTCAGCTCCAATCGGGCAATAAGGTCAGTCGGGTTTTCTGGGGCGTCGTTAGTCCGTTGTCTTTTGGAGTTTGCGTTGTAGCTGCTTTGGTAGCCGCATCCAACCAGCGGAGCATTGACGAGCAGAGGGCAGCTATTGAATTCCTGGAGGCAATCCAAAAGCAAGTTTTGGGCGATGAGGAAGTACAGAAATTAGCGCTCGCTTCTGATATGCGAGTACAGGATTTCCAGCGGGAACTGCTCGATGGCTATGCTGCTCTGCTGTTCGATAAGCATCCAGAGCTTCTTGAGCGCTTTGCCCAATCGCCTCCTCAACCTACTGAAATTCCTCCTGTTCAATCTCAAGCCAATCAAGAGGACTCCACAAGAGAGGAAGGTGGCTCCGTAGACGAGCCTTCGCCCGAAAACAAGCCAGCAGAAGAACCATCAGCCGATTCGGGGCTAGAGGGAGTGGAGTTGCCGATTCCACCTAATATCCCTGGCATCATTTTTTTCGACTGGCTCAAGTTTAAAAACAATCCAGAAGACTTCCCACACGTCCGTCTGGTAGCACCAACTAACGGTGGAAAAACAATGACGGCTGACTGGCTGCTTGATGTTTTTCCAGCCAACGAAAAGTTTGTCTTGACTATCAAACAAAAACTCCATCAATGGCGAGGTCTGCCTGTTTTTGGAGTGCCGGAAGATTACGAAGCTGTTCAGAAAAAACTGGAGTGGTTAGAAAGCGAACGGATAAGGCGAACAGCTTCTATGGCTAAAGGCATCGAAGCCGAACATCTTAGCGTAGCCGTAGATGAGTGGAGAGCAATTGCTAGAAACTGCAAAGCCGAAAAAGACCCAGAAACTAAGCAGATAATTCGCAAGTCTGCCAAGGAAATCATGGGAGAAATGATTACCCTAGCGCGGGAACCTAAAATTCGGATTTTCGCCTTAGCACAAGGCAGACAAGTCAAGACCTGGGGGGTAGAAGACGAGTCAGACATACTAGAGTGCTTCACCTCTATTTTTATGGGTCAGTTCGCTGTAGAAGAGGCGGAATCGGCAAGAAATAAGTTCGCCAAAGATTCAGTTGAATTTGCTGCCTGGAACCAGGTTGTAGAGTTCCTGAAGTCACTGGGGAAACGTGCGGGTTGGGTTGAGTGCGAACTGGGGAAATTCCCGGCAATTATGCCCGATTTGTCCAAGTGGAAACGCCAGGGCGTTAAAGAGATAAGCTCAAAAAAAAACACGGAGGATATCCGGACTAGGCTGGAGTTCCTTCTAGACGAAACACCCCCAGGAAAAACGCTTTCAACTGACTCAGATAGTCCTCAAGAAAACCCAACTAATCTCACTCCTTTGCAGCAGAAAATCTGGGAATATCTCAAAGGAAAATCACCGAGAACCACACGCCAGATCAAGAAGAGTTCCGATAAGTTTAAAGACGATTCAGAGCCTCAAATTAAAGAGGCGTTAGACGAACTTATCAGACAGGAGTTAGTGAAGTTTGATGCGGATACAGGTGGGTACTTCGCGGAGGATTTATGAATATGTCGGCTTTGTCGGTCGGGTGCTTTTGGATGCCGTTTTCCAGGAATCAGCCCGACAACCCGACACTCAGACCCGACAACCCGACAAAAAGCTATAAATCATCTCTGGTAAGCATCGCAGCAATTCGACAAGACCCGACATTGACCCGACAAACCGACATCGAGCCGACAAGCGTTATCACATTCTAATTACAGATGTGGAGTCAACAAATGAACATTAATTTACGAGATACAGGCACAGAGATAGGATTTGATTGTGCAAGAGTTTTAGCGTTAAGTTCGCTCAGTTTAATCAGTTCGTTACTCGTATCTGGCTCCATTGCTGTAGTCGGTAGCTTTCCTTTGATTGAAGAACCAGCTCACCGAGTCGCGAAGATGTCAGCCATTTTGATAGGTGCTTCGGCTGCTGGATGCATTTTAGGGGCTTGGATGACTGGTGCAATTGGGAAGAATGACGATGAAAAGTTAACCTTCATTGTTACCAATGAACTAGCAATCACAAAAGACGAACTTACAGAACTACGGTCACAGTTACGAGAATCTGAAAGGCGGCGTATCGATGCCATAGATGCAAGAGATAAGGAGATTTGGCATCGGGGTGATTTGTTAAGAGAAGTGCGTCAGCAATTAAAAGAACGTGACAAGCAGCTAGAGGCTTGGGAAGAGTGGCTTGATTTAGCCAATCAACTTGATGAACGCTATGAAGTTTTTGGATGCAAGGGGGGTCGATACTTTGTTGGCTCGGAAGATGGCGGTAATTTCTTTGGAAAGTGCCATGCATCCTTATGGAAAAAGGTGTTGTGAGGATAGAGAATAAGGAGTGTTGATATGAACTCAGGAAAAAATACAAAATATAAGGCAGGCGGGTACAACCTGATGCTTTGGGCGGCTAAACAAATTCCTCTACACGATCAACGTGAACTTGAATGTGCGTGGCATGGAATC
>DATNPC010000436.1:0-16256 GCA_036703375.1 Allocoleopsis sp. | reverse complement strand
TTTTGTCCAGGAATTATCCTCTATTTTATCAATTGATAAGAGTGTAACTGTAAATTTATTGACTTTCTCAATTAAAGAATTTACGAATTAGAGTTTTTATGAAATATCTTGTTTTCAAGCCTTAGATTATTCACTTTTAATAAAAAAATAAATGAGTGGGAGTAAAAGTTCTGAGTTTTTCTGGTTACTATTTCCCACTTCTTCTGTGAAACTAATAGAAGATGAGGGTCAGCGATCTTGTTGGCAGCTAACACGGGAGACCTCAACTCCCCTGACCAATCAAACCAGAGGTGAAGCGTTTAACGTGGTTAATCGCACTCACTTCGTTCACTATCGAGTTGTGAGAGAGGAAGGATAGCGAGATGTTTAATCCGACAAAGGTGATAATCAACGCCTGTGTTGAACGTCTACAAGCTGGCTATCGTCAGATTTATGGCAGTCTCAAACCAGCCCATGCAGACATCTTGGGTCGGGTGGGAAACATGGCTTTGGAAACGATCGCCAACAGCGATGCACCCTATCACAATGTCGAACACACTATCTTAGTGACCTTAGCAGGACAAGAAGTTCTACGCGGAAAATCCATGCGTGAGAGTAACGTGTCTTGTGACGATTGGCTCAACGCGATCGTTTCTTGGCTGTGCCATGACATCGGCTACGTCAAGGGAGTCTGCCAGAACGATAATCCTGCCCAAAGAATGTATGTTACGGGTCTAGATGATTTGGCGATCGCGCTTCCTGTTGGTGCAACCGATGCCAGCCTAACTCCGTTTCATGTAGATCGTGCCAAACTTTTCGTTGACGAGAATTTTAGCAATTGTTGGGCGATCGATAGCCAAGTCGTGAAGCGCAACATTGAGCTGACCCGTTTCCCCGTGCCAACCGGTGAAAGCTATCTCGATACCGTTAATTATCCGGGTTTAGTGAGAGCAGCTGATTTAATCGGTCAGCTATCTGACCCGCGTTACTTACAGAAAATTCCTGCCCTATTCTACGAGTTTGAAGAAACGGGGGCAAGCAAAACCCTAGGTTATCAGACGCCTGAGGACGTGCGGAAGAGTTTTCCCCATTTTTACTGGAATGTCGTCTTCTCATACATCCAACCCTCACTGCACTACTTAGAGTTAACGCTTGAGGGAAAACAAATCATTGCTAATCTCTACGCCAATGTATTTCAGGTCGAACATCAACAGCGTTCAGTGAGCAGTCGCTCACTGCTCGAACAGTAAAATGCTGTCGGGAGTGTCCGCCCAACAGCATTGGCAAAACCAGATATGGGGAACTATTTCTGAGCCGTCATCGCAGAATTCCCTAATGAAGCATAGCCAAACGTAGCATTTGCCATTTGACACCAGATGACAACCGATTTGTAGTTAGCCAGATTGATACCTGCGGGAATCGGGTAGCGCTGCATGCCTTTGTATTTTTGCAATTTACCTAGATTCACATAACTGCTAGAGTTCTGATACTGCTGAGGTGGTTTTGCTGCCGTATCGAGCAGTACGTGCAAGTCCGGGCCTTGGTCGCTGGTGCTAAACGCTGAATCTAGCACTAAGTAACGCTGTCCGTTTTCTGTGACAATCTTGGCTATACCAGTAGTTGGTTTCTCGGCGGCGACGAAGCTGCCAGATATAACAGCAGTTGATTCGCTCTCAAAGACAGTTGGTCCGGCTACGGTTGGTTTGATCTGCTTCGATAAAGGACTTGATTGAGATACCGTAGACTGATTCAGAAAAGCAGTTGGCCCAGCGGTAGTTGGTTTAATCTGCCCAAACGGAGACTCAGCTTTGACGACAGTTGCTGTTGTAGATGACAGTAAAACAAGAGATAGACCCGCTAGAATAGAACGTTTCATGATGTGCCCTCCAAGTAGCTCAGGTTAGTACAGTCGTTGCTTCACCTGATGACTAGAATCCGTCACCCCCCTGAGCAAACTGTGATGGCTAAATGAAAAGATTCTAAGAATTGAATGAAAAACCTGAGACGGGAACACTCCGAAAGCCCAATCCTAGTGCAAGAAGGCAGAAGACTTCAGAGCAGAAGGCTCTTATGAATAAGAATTTTCATGCATGGTGGCGGTAATTGGAGCCATGAGAGACTAGGCAGTGGTATGGTCCCAATATATAAAGCTGGCTTGAATTTGGCTCCAATTCAATTCGATTATTCCAGGTCTGAGGCTTCCCTGGTAGTAGCCACCATCAACGCCCCAAGGATTAAACAAAGTAAACATCTGAGTAGAGGCATTGTAATCCACTAGGACATAGGCATGATTGGGCACCACATTGGACGCTGTGGTGTTCCTTGAACAAAATCCGATCGACTCACCGGAGTTGAAGGCATTGACAACAGCATTAAAGTCCAGAGAATTGCCTAGAGAGGCGTTCATTCGTGTAATGTGTTCCAAGGCATCGCTGATGTAGCCACCGGCAATTCCTTGGTATGAATTGGTATTATCTTGATTAATCCAACCCGATTCATTGAGCTGTGCGTAGGCTTTTTCGGCTAGAGCGACCCAAAGTTCATTCGAGGAGTTGGCAGAAGAGTCTCCCATATTGGCATAGACGAATGTTCCCGAAGTCGTGGTTGGCAAATAACTATCTACCGTGACATAATCTGCCTCGCCTTCACTGTTGTAGAAACGAACGGTAAAGGTGTTGTCCCCATTGTCGATAAACATATCTTGAATCGTAGTAGGGGCTTGGAGAGCTGTTGCTGCTAAACCGGCTAAAAAGTAACAGTCTCCAACAGCACCTTGATCCACATCTTGATAACTAATGCCATTCTGGAAGAGAGAGCCACTCGCGAATTGGTAGGTGTATCCTTCCGCATCGGGGTGGTCGGTACCTAAGAACCATTTATCGACTAGTTGCTCCATCTGAGCGGAACTACTGCCTCTTGCTAAATTGCCAATGCCAGACGTTAGATTGGCTTGGTTTCCGTTGACAACTTTGTTAGATAGTACTTCTACGTAATCGTCCATATTAAAGTAACTGGCACTGTTGAGTATCGCTTGCAGGTCTCTGAGTTCTCTGCCATTGATGACGCCACCATCTTCCGCATTCTGGAAGATGGCCATCATATCATTCCGATCGAGTTCTCCATCCTGGAAGTAGTTATTTACGGCGGAGCGTAAACGGAAATCTCGAATCTGGGGTGGTTGTCCAGTGCTCTGGTTAAGGCTATTTACTAAGGGTGTGTCTCCAGTGAGTCCAGTCAATGGATCGGAGAGGGTTCCATCCTGTGCAACAGTTTTTGTTAAGTTCGTGCTAGTCGTGGTGGTGTTGGATGCGATCGCATCCAGACTATTCGCTTGACTGAACAAAAATAAGTGCGAGCTAGCCTCGCCCAATACTTCGTTACTAGAGGATACTGTGCTTTCTAGTTTCTGGCGGTGAGCATTGATATAGGCGTCATCCAAACCAGAACTGAGGGCGAGTTCGTGTTGAGGAGTAAGTCCGAGGAGCGGATCTGAGCCTGGAGTGCCAATGACGCCTGCGGAACTTGGGTGGCAAAAACTTGTCAAAAATGTGTTGGATGTGGTAATATCCTGAGAATTATCAAACATCGCTGCTGTGCGCCTAAAGCATCTAATTACTCAGATGTACTTCCGGTGCACCTTACCTTATGCAACTCACAAGCAAAAATGCCTCAAAGCGTTTGTAAACCGACACATTAAAGCGCTTGATAGTAATGTCTTGAGCGCATTTGAGGTAGCCATATACTTCTAAAAAACTTACACTCGTTCGCTGTCGAGATACTGTTACAGCTAGATTTCTATTCTGTTGTATCAATTTTCGCTCGGGTTAAATTGATATCCAGATGTTAGCTGATGCAGCAGAAGCCCCACGCTGAATTTCGATACACGGGGGATTCAACAACTATGCGCGGCAAAAGCGCGATCGCAGGACTAGAATTTATTTTGTTCAGGTACCTCATACTCTAGGAATGCGATCGCAAAGCGTGCCTCTAACTCCCTCACCATCCACCCAAAATCTTGAATCTAAAACCCCACATCTTCTGAAACGCATAGTCTTTTGCGATTTCGATGGCACCATTACCGCAGAAGAGACGTTCGTGGGAATGCTCAAAGAGTTTACACCGGAACTGTCGCAACAGCTCATGCCCGAAATGTACGCTCGGCGGCTGACATTGCGGGAAGGCGTGCGGCAACTGTTGGAATCGATTCCGTCAGCTCGTTATTCGGAAATCCTGGAATATGCGAAACCTAAGGCAATTCGTCCGGGATTAGTCGAGTTACTAGACTTTCTCGATGCTCAAGGGATTCCCTTTGTTGTCGTTTCCGGGGGAGTGCGCGGCATGGTGGAAACGGTGTTGAGTCAAGTTAACAGTGGGGGAAAGTCCTTACTCGAACGGGTGGCGGCAATCTATGCCGTCGATCTCGATACAACCGGTGAGTTTCTCCAGCCGCAGTCGGAGTTTGAGGCAGGCACGGAACTCGTTGCTAAAGTGCAGGTAATGTCACGACATCCGGCTGAGGAACAGATTATCATTGGAGATTCGGTCACGGACTTGCTGATGGCACTCCATGCCCCTGTCGTGTTTGCACGCGATCGCTTAATCCATTACCTTGAGGAACACAACAAACCCTACATCCCTTGGAATGACTTTTTTGATATCCGAGAGCAGTTGTCCAATTGTTAGTCGTTAGTGGTTAGTTGTTAGTAGGATGACTGAGCCAGTGGCTACACTCTAGCGACTACTCTTAGTTAGTTTGATTTACATCAAAAGAGAGATTTCAGTCAAAGCAACCCTCATTATGCGGAAAAAGGGTGTGGAGGCTGAAATCTTCGACATTCTGTAAAGAGTATGTAAGCTGAGACGCTTGATACTCGGTCACGCAAAGTTTTGAGGTTAGAATGAAAACCAATCCAAGACCAACCTTAATTACAGCAGCTGGTCACTTCTACCAGTTGGGCTGGATGGTAGGGACAGCAGGTAATCTCTCTGCCCGAATGCCCGATGGCAGCTTTTGGATCACTGCCAGCGGATGCCAAAAAGGGCAGCTTAGTAGTAGTGACTTCGTCCGTATTGGACTGGATGGCACGGTGCTGGAGCAACCATCGCCGAAGGCTCGCCCTTCTGCTGAAACTAGTATTCATCAGGTAATCTACTCGCTGTTCCCAGAGGCTCAAGCCTGTTACCACGTTCACTCCATCGAAGCGAACTTAGTGTCTAATTTTGCCGATGGAGAGGTTCTACCCTTACCGCCTTTAGAAATGCTCAAAGGATTGGGGGTATGGGAAGAGAATCCGAATGTGGTCATTCCAGTCTTTGCCAACCACTTAGAGGTGCCTAAAATTGCTCGTGATATTCGCGATCGCTTTAAATCTACACCACCATCGGTCAGCGTCCTGCTGATCCGAAATCATGGCGTTACGGTTTGGGCTTCTTCACCAGAAGCAGCCTTCAACTCTGTGGAGATTGCAGAGTACATCTTCCGATATATGGTAGCTGCTCGAAAAGTTGGTATCGAGTAGCGATTGGCAAGGCAACACATGAAGCGTTTTTTGAACAAGCAAGAGGATGCAGAGGAATCAATGACAACATCACGCGAGAGAGTGCATGGCGATATCGTGACAGAGGCATGGAAAGCTCTTGAGGAATCTGTTATCTACTACTATGGGCGTCCAGTTGGGACAGTGGCGGCGTGCGATCCAGATGTAGAGGCGCTCAATTACAACCAGTGCTTTGTTCGAGACTTTGTCTCTTCAGCGCTGATTTACCTGATGAATGGCAAAACGGATATTGTTCGCAATTTCCTAATTGAGACATTAGCTCTCCAGGACGAACCCAAGCAGATGGATTCGTTTAATGCAGGCATGGGGTTGATGCCGGCGAGCTTCAAGGTGGCGTCCAATTATGGGACGCAATATTTAACGGCGGATTTTGGCGAACATGCGATCGCTAGAGTCACGCCGGTTGACTCTAGCCTCTGGTGGCTCATCCTCTTGCGAACGTATGTTAGAACAACTGGAGACCTCGAACTTGCTCATCAAGCAGAATTTCAACAGGGAATAATTCACATCCTCAAGCTGTGCCTCGCGGATCGATTTGATATGTTCCCGACGATGTTGGTACCCGATGGTGCGTTCATGATTGACCGTCGGATGGGAGTTTACGGGCATCCTTTGGAAATCCAAGCTTTATTTTACGCCGCTTTGCGATCGGCACGGGAACTCCTTGCCCCTAGCCGCCAAGGTGAAATTTATACCCTGGTGATTAATCAGCGATTAAGTACCCTCAACTACCATATTCGGACGTACTATTGGCTCGATATTAAACGGTTGAACGAAATCTACCGCTATCAAGGCGAAGAGTTTGGTGAAGCCGCTATTAATAAATTCAATATTTATCCCGATTCAATTCCTTACTGGTTGACTGAATGGATGCCAGAAACTGGAGGGTATCTGGCGGGGAATCTCGGCCCTGCACGAATGGATTTTCGCTTCTTTGCGCTAGGGAACTTAATGTCCATTATCTGTTCTCTCTCCAGCCCTCAGGAATCGCAGGGAATTATGGATCTCATCGAACAACGATGGGATGATTTGGTGGGAAATATGCCGATGAAAATCTGCTTTCCCGCTGTAGAAGGTTTGGAATGGAAGATTTTGACCGGCTGCGACCCGAAAAATGTGCCTTGGTCTTACCATAATGGCGGGAATTGGCCCGTTCTCCTGTGGCTACTGGTCGCGGCGGCGCTGAAAACTAATCGCCTAGACGTAGCCAAAAAAGCGATCGCACTGGCAGAAAAACGCCTATGTGAGGATAAATGGCCAGAATACTACGATGGCAAAAATGGCCGACTCATTGGCAAACAAGCGCGAAAATATCAAACCTGGACAATTGCCGGGTTCTTAGTCGCGAAGCACTTGATGGATAATCCTCAGGATTTAGGGCTATTCAGTTTCGACGAAGATATTGAAACCCTTGAATGGACTACTCTCAACGGTTACTCCTCAAGGAATGGAACTCATTAAAACAGTGGCCAGTGAACAGTGAACGGTGACCAGGTTTCACACTCCGGATGCGAGACCCCGCGTGAAACCTACCATGCAACGATTGGGGGTCTCCTTCCTCCCACTCTCATACTGGTAACTGACCACTGGTAACCGGTCACTGGCCACTGGTCACTGCTCACTGCAAAAGATGATGCCAATACGTTTGTCGTTTTTCCAGTTCTTAATCTTGTCGCGTCCACACAGCGACTAAACGCTCGCGACCATCATTGTCTATTCTTTTCACCCAAACCATAGACAGCTTGGATGGGCTTTTCTGTATAGCTTGAGTTAAGAGAGCCTCAGAATTTTCTAAAGCTGAGTTGGTTACATGGTCTATGGTCTGCATAGTTAACTCTCCTTAACCTGGTCTTAACCATATCTAAACATACTATGCAACCTGATAGGTATTGGTGCAAGCGATCTTCATCAAACTTTGATGCGATCGCGTCGTAAGTGCGTGATTATAAGCACCTAGCCAGCTGATGCAGTGCCCTATTTAACCAATTCACAAAAAATCAGCGAGCTTTCCAACGACTCGCTGATGCAAGGGAATCAGCAACGATTACCCTTTACCGATTCCCGATGACTGATTTAAACCCTCCGAGCGACTGCGGCCATGTCGTGGTTGTGTGGTGCAGCTTGCTTGTCCCCCCTTCAGCCTGATGCTAGACGGTGTAGTGGGGTAGCACTCACGAACAAGGCGCTTTTCCTGGTTCCCGCCAGGTGACCATATACTTGCCATAGAACTCGACTGACCGACGCTGACTGTCACGACATCGCATTGAAGAGAGCACGAGGGAACTATGAATGAAAATTTAGCGATCGCATTGGGGGAACTCCAAGCACAGATATATTGGCTACATGATGCGGAAAAATTTCCGGAATTAGCTTTAGCCGCCGCTAAGATATATCAATCGCTGGGTTATCAGGAAAAACAAGCTGAAATCGCAGGTCAGTTAATTAGTGAAGCCTATCAATTAGCTGATGAAGCCGATTTAGCTGATCGAGCCGGTAATCCTAATCGAGAAATGTAGTTTTATGCTGAAGTCAAAAATAAACTGACTGAAGTAGAAACTACATTGGGTTATCAAACCAGTATTGCTCAACATCAAATGCAGTGGTGGTTGCACTTCCGTCATCAACAAAAAATGCAAGTTATCCGACATCTTTTTTTACAACAATTAAAAGCTTTAGGATTAATTAACCTCGTTACTGCTCTTAAATTGACATATTTTTTGCTGGAAATAGGCAGAGTTCACAAACAGCGTGATTTAGAAACCACTAAACACAATGCGATCCGATACTGGCAAGAACTCTTGAAAACACAACCCTCACAGTATCCTTATCTTGGATGAGGTTGTGCCTACTGGGTTAAATATAGCGGTTCTCGATTGCCTAGAACACACCGTAGGGGCGATTCATGAATCGCCCCTACAAACAATCTGTGTTCCACTCAATTGGGAACTGCTATATCCCAATCTATCTTGACCTATCCAGGTAGCCTCAAACCAAACGATCGCGTTGTACTTTTATAAGGATGGTAGGAGTAGAATTACTGCTATGAAAATCGCCATAGGCGCTGATAGTTATGGATTTGAGCTCAAACAACAAGTGAAAAACTACCTACTCAATCAAGGATTAGAAGTTGAGGATGTAGGTGTTAGCGAGTGCCATGCACAAACACCTTATTATCAGACAGCTTCTGAGGTAGCACGGCGCGTGGCAAGTCAGCAAGTAAATCGGGGCATTTTGGTCTGTGGTACTGGCATGGGAATGGCGATTATCGCCAACAAGCATCCAGGTATATATGCGGCTGTCTGCGAGAATGCTGAAGCTGCCCGTAGGTCTCGCTCGATCAACAACTCGAATATTCTGACTTTAGGAGGGTTTGTGACCACACCCCAGGTAGCCCAGGAAATTGTCGATACCTGGCTAACCACTGAATTTACCCAAGGGTGGGAACCTTCTATTCAAGAGTGGTTGCTTGACACTCCAACGGAAGACAGCGCGTTGGATTCTAACTTCATCGTCAGAACTTGCTCTACCAGGCTTGCGCCAAGCAGCGTAGAGGCTCCAACTCCGTCAGCGTTACTTTGGGACTGCCCATCCCTAGATTTTGCCTTGAGCAAAATATTGATAGCCGCGTTCCAATCTCTTTGCAAAACCAGACCACACGAACAAACGTGAGTTCTAGTGCTAAGGGATTTTTTCACAATCGCCTTACACTGGCTGCATTCTTGAGAAGTGTATTGAGGTGGAACTGCAACAGCTAATCTTCCGAACTTGGTTGCGAAGCACTCTATCCACTGCCTGAACTGATACCAACTAGCGTCAGTGATTGATTTAGCTAGGCAGTGATTTTTTAGTAGATTTGCAACCCTTAAGTCTTCATAGGCTACTAAGTCGTTAGACTTGCAAACGTGACGCGCTAGTCTTTTAGCGTGTTCGGTACGTTGCCTACTTACCCTTAAGTGTTTTCTGGAATATCTAGCTCTTGCCTTGCGGCGTCCTGATGAACCCTTTACTTTTTTGTAAATGCAACGTTGAGCGTGCTTGATATCAGACTCAGCCTTTCTCAGGAACTTAGGATTAGGTTCTTGATGCCCGTTGGAATCGGTGTAAAACGATTCCAATCCGACATCTAGTCCAATCTCTTTACCCGTGTGTGGCTGAATATCAATGCACTCAACATCAATAGCAAACTGACAGTAATACCCGTCAGCACGTCGTACAAGTCTAACCCGCTTGATGGACTTAACGGGATATTGGTGGATGTCCCACTTACCTAAAAGCTTCAGTTCACCGATGCCTTTCTTATCAGTGATGGTGATGCGTCTCTTGGTTTTGTGAAGCGACCACCCGCTAGTCTTGTACTCGACAGAGCGATTATCTTTTTGGAATCGAGGGAAACCTTTTTTGCCAGATTTCTTAGATTTGCAATTATCGTAAAACCGAGAAATTGCCAGCCATCCTCGTTCCGCTGCCGCCTGTACTGCCATTGAGTTCAGTGCTTTGACAAAGGGAAACTCATTGCGTAGTTCGGTCGAATATTTATTCAAAGCAAAACGGTCAACTTTGACGCGCTGGTGCCCGGAACCTGCGTCCGGGCAAGGAAGCGCGTTGACTTCTTTGGAGGCATCCATCCAGTAGCGAATCGCTTTATTGCGGATGAATTGTACCGTCCTGATAGCCTGATCAATAGCCTTGTATTGTTGCGGTTTAGCTTTGATTTTGTATTCGAGAACCAGCATTGTGTTTTCCTTCCTTGTTGTCTATGATATTGGTCTACAGACCAACCGTCAAGACCAATGGGACAAGATTATCGTCACGCCAACACCTCCGTCACATTGATTAACTATCACTTTGTTTGGATACCTAGACGCCGAAAGCCAGTGCTTGTAGGTGAAGTAGCCCAAAGATTCGAGGCACTGCTAAGGGCAAAAGTTATAGAGATGGATTGCCAGATTATTACCTTGGAGGTAATGCCTGACCATGTAGTGCGATTCGTTTAGGCGAAAACGAAGGGTTTTATAGCCCATAGTGTATGCCTAGCAAGGGTCACAGCCTCTCGTATCGGCTGAATTTGAACCTTGACAACTGAATGACCATGTGGGTGAAAGCCCCACCACTCAAGGTGCAGAGTTGAAAGCGCTTCCCCTATTGTTTGGTGTAGCAGCCCAAGTGATAAAGCGGGGAAGTTAAATGGAGGTAATCGGGAAGCCTATTCTGAAATCCCTTCTAGCAAGAACTCATGGGTAGCGAAAGCGAAAATGCTATTAACTGTCGAAACAGGCAACCAGTGAAACAGGCTGATGTCCCCTTGGACTTACACTGGGAGACCCAAAAGGGCAGGGATTGAGGTCTAACGTTAACGTGGCGATTAGACTGCACCTCGGAATAAACCCGGCAGAGAGCATTACCCTAACAGTTCAATCAATGGTCATTCGGAACGAAGTAACCCTTATGTATCTCTAGAAATGGTCGATTTTCTAGTAGGTAGCTAGCCAGAAGATACATGAGGAAAGGATTGAATCAGAAGCTAAAGCCTCACGTAATGGTGAGGATATGCCGACAGATTCACGATTGTTTGGATTGAATAGGTTAAGTAGCAATTCAAATGTCTAATACAGAGTCAAAGACAACTGTGGAATGGAAGGATATTCCTTGGCGCAAAGTCGAGAGGGTAGTCTTTAAGTTGCAAAAACGCATATTCAAAGCCGCACAGCGTGGTGATGTTCGTGCAGTACGCAGGCTTCAGAAAACCTTGATGAAATCTTGGTCGGCTAAGGTATTAGCCGTTCGCCGGGTAACTCAGGATAACAGGGGCAAGAAAACTGCCGGAATAGATGGAGTTAAAAGTCTAACTCCTAAACAAAGGCTAGAACTTGTTGACCAACTGAGAATAACCGACAGAGCAAAACCTGTCCGTCGAGTCTGGATTGATAAACCAGGTAAGGCGGAACAACGCCCTCTCGGTATTCCCACAATGAACGATAGAGCTACCCAAGCTCTAGTAAAAGCTGCCTTAGAGCCAGAATGGGAAGCCAAATTCGAGCCAGATAGCTACGGATTTCGACCAGGACGCTCATGTCAAGACGCCATCGGAGCCATATTTATAGCAATTAGGCTAAAGCCCAAATACGTGCTAGACGCCGATATTGCCAAGTGCTTCGACCGGATAAACCATAATGCACTGCTGAATAAATTAAATACGTCCCCCACCATTCGCCGTCAAATACGAGCATGGTTAAAAGCGGGAGTGATAGACTGGAACGCCCACGCCAACAGGCAGAAACGATACAGTCCAACATCTGAGGGAACGCCGCAAGGTGGGGTCATCTCTCCACTATTGGCTAATATTGCCCTCCACGGCATGGAAAATCGAATCAAACAGTATGCCGAGACCTTACCCACTAGGGTAGGATACGGCAAGCGAGCGAACCGAGGTAGTCCAAGCCTCATTCGGTATGCAGATGACTTCGTAATCTTACACGAAGATAAAGCCGTAGTCCAAAGATGCCAGCAGATAATCACGGATTGGTTAAAAGACATGGGTTTAGAACTAAAACCCGAAAAAACACGACTTTCACACACCCTAATTGAAGAAGGAGGCAATATAGGGTTTGACTTCCTTGGATTTCACATCCAACAACACAAGGTAGGAAAGTTCGCATCAAAACAAGGGTTTAAAACTATCATCACCCCTTCCAAGCAAGCATTGAAAGCCCACACGACAAAAGTAGGCAGCATCATTGGGAGTCATAAGAACGCCCCTAAGGAGGCATTGATTGCTAGACTCAATCCTGTCATAACAGGATGGTGTAATTACTACAAAACTGTGTGTAGCCAAGACACTTTTGAAATGGCTGATTTCATCACCTTTCATCAGCTTATAGGATGGGCAGTCTTCCGTCGAAACAGTAAATCGGATGCCGCCTCAGAATGGAATAAGGTTGGCACTCGTAACTGGGTGTTTTCAAATAACAATGGACTAGAACTTAAAAGGCATGACGCCACCCCCATAGCAAGACACGTCAAAGTGCGAGGGGATAAAAGTCCATTTGACGGAGACTGGGTTTACTGGAGTAAGAGACGAGGGGAATATCCTGGTGTAACCCCTGTAATAACGCAACTTCTCAATAAACAAAAGGGAAAATGCACTCACTGCGGTTTGTACTTCGATACAGAAAGTTTGATTGAAACTCATCATGTGGATGGAAACCACAACAATAATAAAAGGTCAAACTTAGTCGTAGTACACGGACACTGCCACGACAATCTACACGCCTATTGGCAACCCAAAGAGTGGGAATGGAGAAGTGATGAATCCCTATTCTGACCCCCTAACCCTAGAAGTGGGAAGCGGTACACATGACAAGTGCCAAACAAACGAGGAGCCGGATGAAGGGAAACTTTCACGTCCGGTTTTGAAGGAGAGTTCGGGTAGGTGACTACCCGTTCGACTCTAACCATCTTTTCCTTAATTGCCCTCCCATAGTGGCACCATCAGATATCATGCATCGACTCAAAGGAGCGACAGCTTACAAACTGAGAGACGAATTCCCTCACTTAAAAAAGCTCCCAAGTATGTGGACTAGGAGCTTTTTCTGTTCAACTGCTGGTAATGTCAGCAGTGAGACTGTTAAGCGATATATTGAAAACCAAAAGACCAGATAGTTTGGAAATCTCCGACCTCCGATTTCCCGCCGTAAAACCCACATCCTTTTAGGTGTGGGTTTTACGGCGTTTTCTATAATTCGATGAAGGACATTGCTCAACTAGAGGCACAACAGTTCGGGATTGGAGGTTAGCTCTAAACAGGTTGACACTTGCCAGCGCGAATTAATCCGACTCGACGCGCGATCGCATCTTGCTGAGACTCAAACGGTCCCCACTGCTCCACTACATCTGAGGTCTGTTCTTCTTCAACGTCTTCGCTAGGGACAATCTCGCAGTGACCCTCTTGACGTTTGACGATGTACCAAGTTGGGGAATCGCTCATCTTCAGTTACCAGTTATCAGTGACCAGTGACCCGTTTTTGCGTACAGTTCCCTTGTAGAGACGCGACATGTCGCGTCTCTACGTTGACTAGCCCCTAGCCCTCATCAGTGACCGTTGCCATTACCTTGACCGACAGTTGCTAATACGCTCTCAGTCAGACGGTCTGGAACTTCTTGGAGATGGTCGTACTGCCAGTTGAAGAAGCCAACACCTAAGGTAAGCGATCGCAACTCGATAATGAAACTGTGCATTTCTGCTTGCGGTAGATAAGCAGAGACACAGTCCCAACCCGGCCAATCAGAGCGTCCCTCGTAACCCAGAATTTGTCCGCGACGCCCGGTTATCAGTTGCAGAACTTTTGACGTGTATTCTTTTGGCGCGCACACCTCAATCGTCATGATTGGCTCCAGTAGCGCTGGTTCGCAATTGGGCATGCCCTCTGTCATAGCCAACCGTGCGGCTTGCTTAAAGGCTTGTTCGGAGCTATCAACGGAGTGGTACGAGCCATTGGTTAGCGTTACTTCCACATCAACCACTGGGAAGCCCAACGGTCCATGAGTTAAATACTCGCGAACACCAATTTCAACGCCAGGAATATATTGCTTGGGTACGACACCGCCAACAATGGTGTCCGAGAAGTTAAAGCCCTCACCTCGCGAGCGAGGTTTGATATCGAGATAGACATCGCCAAACTGACCGTGGCCGCCACTTTGGTGCTTGTAACGCCCGTGGGACGTTGTCGCTTTGCGGATGGTTTCTTTATACGGGATTCGCGGTAGGTGCGTGACCATCGGCAAGTTATACTTGCGCCGCAAGCGGTCTAGAGCAACTTGCAGGTGAATGTCACCTTGTCCCCAAAGGATGATTTCATTCGTGTCGCCATGTTGCTCCCAGGCTAAAGACGGGTCTTCTTCCAGCAGCTTGGTTAAGGCACCGCTGAGCTTCACTTCATCTTTGCGGTTTTCAGGAGCGATCGCTAAAGCATAAACGGGTCGCAATGACTCGGCTTTCGGTAATTCTTCTCGCGATTTCCCACCATTCGTGGTTAGCGTAGTTCCCGTTGGAATGCCTTCCAAGCGACCCAGTGCGATAATCTCACCAGCAACTGCCTCAGACATCGATTGCTGCTGTTGACCGAGCATGCGATACAAGCCACCAGCACGTACCCCATTGAGAACGATGCCATCCGTTAGCCGCCCTTGCCACACGCGCACGAGAGACAGCTTGCCGCCTTGAGGGGTGTAGTAAGTTTTGAGAACCTGGGCGACAGGCGTCTCGCCCTTCGCGTCAATTCCTCGCCGTTCCGCCGTGACTTCAGGGGTTGGGGCTTCCCGCAATAAAGCATCCATTAGGGGTCTGACCCCGTAATCTTGCTCAGCGATGCCGATGAACACGGGTACGATCAAGTCAGCACCCAGCTCCATCTTCAGGTCTTGCAGGATTTCTTCTTGAGGGGGCTCGATTTCCTCTAACAGTTCTTCTAACAGGTGGTCGTCAAAATCGGCCAATGCTTCCAGCATTTCTGTGCGTGCCGCATGCTCCTCTTCTCGCAGCGACTCGGGAAGCGGCACTGGGTCAGCCGGTCCACCGGCATGGTAGTGATAAGCTTGTTCGCTGACCAGATCGATAAACCCAATCAGTTGTTCCCCTTTGCCAATGGGGTACTGATGCGGAATCAACGGACGTGTCGAAACGGATTTGAGCGCATCTAGGATTTCCCGGTAGGATTGCCCCCACTCCTCTCCATCACAGATGAGGCGATCCATTTTGTTGATGAAGACGAGGTGTGGGATTTCCCAATCATCGAGGAATTTGAACAGGGGCGCTAGAGTGAGAACGCGATCGCTCACGGGTTCGCAAACGACTACCGCCGCATCAACACCGATTAAGGCATTGTACGTTTCTTGTGCCAACTCAACGGAACCGGGGCAATCAACGAACGTGAAACGAACGCCTTCATACTCCGTGCTAGCCGCGCTGACTTCTACACTCATTTGGCGATCGCGGGCCTCGGTTGTACTATCGCCAACGGTATTGCCATCCTTAACGCTGCCTTTGCGAGAAATAGCACCCGTGACGAATAATAAGCTTTCTAGAAAAGTTGTTTTACCACTTAAATAGGGACCAACGATTGCCACATTACGGGTGGCAGACTCTACTTTTTGGTTCATGATTTACCCCCAGACTAATGAATTAAGCGGTTTGGCATCGGTAGGGTAGCGTTGACCGGTTGGCTCCTCCGAATTTCCGGTGCCAATATTGACTTGGGATCAAAGGTATCTGCCTGTGAGATTAGCGCGTTCTCCGACCAAATCAACGAACCTTGCAATCTCTTGTAAGGTAAGCTTCATTAAAAGTTAAGTTACATGACTTGAGATGAATGACTTCTAACTTTTATGAATATCAGCAACAACAGGCAACAAAATTGTTTCAAAAAACAGCACGCTTATCCCCGGAAAATCGTAACATTTTTCAACAGACTCGAATCCTGTAAAAGAGGGAAGGCTAGGGGAGCTGGGGGAGAAAATGTTACTGATTTGACTGCAACTCGGTATCAGCCTCTCATTAGGGTCGGTTGGAGTTTATTGCTGCTGGGGGGAGTCGCTGTTATAACACCGACAGCTAGAATCTCAGCGCAATCGCTGCCATCGCTCAAACCGACACAACCAGCCGCACTCGAACAACTCGATCGCGGATTGGCATTGATTCAACAGGGACAGTTACCCGATGCGATC
>DATNPC010000435.1:0-12060 GCA_036703375.1 Allocoleopsis sp. | reverse complement strand
CTATTGATGTCTGAGTCTCCGGATGCTCATTTAAGTGTGGTCACGGGTATTGTTTCTGCCATGCTGGTGAGTTGGATTATCGTGCGTCAAGCTGGTCATGTGGAGTCTTGGCTCGGCTTAGAAGGCACAATTATCATTACTCGAATTCTAGGTTTCCTGTTGGCAGCACTAGCGATAGAGATTGGGAGTGCTGGGATTCGCGAACTGTTCTTAAGTTAAATGGCACTGACTTGAGCGGAATGCCATTGAACTCAAATCTTGGTTTTGCCGAACCAACGGCTACTTTTCCCTTAAGTCAGCGCCAAATTGCGATCGCTTCTTTCTAGCTGGGGAGATGTGGGAACGGGACATGTCCTAATTAAGTCTAAATGTTGTGTTCGTATGCTGGGAGGCATTCTCAAAAAAACAAGATGACACAACATTCGTTTTGGGCGTACTTTAGTAGTCTGTGTTTAGTCTTTGTTGCGATCGCTAGTACTAACGCTCAACAAAAACCCTCTACCTATCCTCCTGAGGTTGTCAGAAGCTACATTACGAGTTGCACGGCTGGTCGAGGCCCAGCCGTACAGGCTATTTGTGCCTGTACGATCAGAAAAATTCAGACCAAGTATAGCCTTGAAGCTTTCAAAAAAATTAATAACGATATCGCTGCTGGTCGGTCGATACCGCCTGACATCCTGGAAATACTTCAGTCGTGTCAGGTCAATCCTAATTCTCAACTCACGAGTCATCGCTCGACATTAGCGTCTTGATAGTAAAAGCGTTAACTGGTACCGCTTAGGATTTACCGGGAATCGAGCGACTTTATTCTGTAATATTTTCTTTATTTTCTTCAACTAAAGTCTCAGCTATAACAATTTTAGGAGCTTCTGCCCGGTTGCGATCGCTACCATCTTTGAGTAGAGATTCTAAGGCAGTCATACGTCCGGAAAGACTTTCTACATTATTCGTCAACTTTTGAACTAATTCCAAGGTTAATTCTGATGAATTATCGCTTGGAATACCACCAATTGTATTTTCCGTTTTCCGAATCACGTCTGTTGCTAGCCTCTCGCTAAACCCAACAATAAAAGCAACGGCACAAAAGAAAAAATCTCTCGTTCTATTATTTCCGTCTGAGATAGATTGTACGGTGATAATTCCAGAGTTAATCAAAGCAAAAAACAACAGACCAAATGAGGAGCCAATGATTGGCTTAAATGCTCCCATGAAAATTGGCAAAAGTGGGTCTGCATATTGACTAAATTCAGACTCTTTAGTATCAAATTGATTGATTCTTGTTAAAATACTAATTACGCTGCCCAAAGCACCGGATGAAAAAACCATAATCGTGAGTAAAACGAAGTCGGCATCAGAACGTTCCAAATCTCGCTGACCTCTGAGAACGGATAAGACATCGATTTGGTTTTTTAAATTAATTAATTTAGGGTCATCCACTCGGAGGCCGAGTTGAACGGCTAAAGCTGTAATGTTTTGAGAATTATCGCTAGATGCAGGAGTCTCTACTTGTTGTAAGATAGACACTCCAAGGTTCTTTTGAGGAAAATTCTCTTGAAGTGTTCTGTTGATAAAAGCTTCTTGGTCTGCTATCTGTCGCTCAATCCGGCTAGGAGGACGAAAATAGAACGTTAGCAAGCAGGCAACAATAAACGTTGCCGCAATTGAAGACGAAACAGCTAGTCCAGTTACAACTTTTAAGGGTACTGACTTTGAGCGATAGATATCCCTGAAACGATTAACAAAGAACCCGACAAAAGGATGACAGTAATTATAAATGCTTCGCTCAATATCAATTCTGATGTGCTTGGCTAATTCTCTATTGGGAACTTTTTGAAACAGCGACTCCATGGCCATTTGCATAAATTCAATCAGTGAATTGAGTTCGCGCAATCGTCTCTCTCGTTGAGACGATTTTCGTTTCTCAGTGCCAATCACCAGTTTCTCTATCTTTTGCAGCAATACAGCTAATCGAGAAATTTCTTCCTGCAACTCCAGATCGACTGATTCATCATCATAAGCCTGAATAAATCGTTTCATTTCATCTAGATTTTTTTGACAGGCAAGAAGAGCTGTCATCGTAGTAGAGTGTTCGGTACCCTGTGTCATAGGAATTATCGTGGTTCTTAATCTATTTGATGCAAGCCAAAGACCTAACACGCAACAGTCTATGACAATCCATTACTCTAGGCTTGCCAGTTTTTCCCTAGCTCCGTAGAATGTGGAAACATCAATGGCTTTTCCCGGTCTATAGGGGTGCTGTGCATCAGCAACTTCTGTTGTGGAATATAAGGTTCGCCTTGTATAGCCATTTTGGCTCAGTTCTTGGTTGAAGGCGTAACAATATTGTTATCGGGTGCCTCAGTTAACGCCTTTTGCAGTCTAACAACGATGAGATTGGCTCTGGCTCTATCTCTGTATGTACATTAAGTACTTACACGAGCAATAGCATCAGCAACCGTTATTCCATATAAAGATTCACTCGCTGAAGTAGGAGCTAGTACTGTCACTGAGTTATTCAAGTTATTCAATAGTTTCCCATTCCCCAACGTTTCCCGCTCTCTAGTTCATCTATGACCTCTCGAAGTTTTTGCCATCTCTAAATTGTTCAGCAGGACTTAATACGCTTTGGAGCGAGCAAAGTTCACTCCTCGTTTTAAACGTAGGATAAAAGGCTTCCCAAACCGTGTTAGGACATGTGCGCCATCTACATCTAGCCACTCTATAGGAATTGGGTCGCTAGAAATTCCTTTTACAGGATAAAAATTAGGCAGATTTTCCGGAAGATACATAGTTGGTCTTGAGTCTAAAGGCAGTTAAACAGCTGGGGTCTGAATTCACTATTGACTGAACTGCTCTGTGCTAGTGGCGTTCTCCAAGGATTCGCTAACCAATCTCAGGAAAGAGCTTAATTTCTAGATTTTCATGAGTTCAGACCTGCCGGAGATTGCAGTCTGAATTTAACTAATTATCAGTCATACGAGGTAAAGCGATGAGTCCTGCACTTTCAGCTAATCAAATCAAGTTATTTTCCAAACCAGGTACAGGTAGAGTAGAAAAAACGATCGCTCCAGAGCAGCCCGGACGAGTCCAGTTCCAAGGTTCTTACTGGCCAGCACGACTTTACGATCCCGAATGTCAAGCTACTCTTCTTCCTGATGAAGCGATCGCGGTTGTCGGTCGGCAGGGGATTACAATGCTTGTACTTCCGATCGGCTAAATGGCAAGCTGCTCGATTGACAAGATGCTGTTTTGGAAAGTGAGAAATCGTAAAAGCGATCGCAAAGCACCAATCACCCGCTTTGCGATCGCACTTTTTCAACCGTTCCTTCAAGCAAACACGACTGTACGGTTACTATAAACCAACACCTGATGCCGTAAGTGTAAGCGTACTGCCCTCGCTAAAACGACTCGCTCTAAATCCTTGCCTTTACGAATTAAGTCAGCAACGCTGTCCCGGTGGCTGACTCGCACCACATCTTGCTCGATAATTGGACCTGCATCCAGTTCAGGCGTGACGTAGTGAGCTGTAGCACCAATAATTTTAACGCCTCGATCGTGCGCTTGATGATAAGGCTTAGCCCCAGCAAAGGCCGGTAAAAAGGAATGATGAATGTTAATGACCTGGGGAAACTGAGCAATAAAGTTTGGACTAAGAACTTGCATATACTTAGCGAGAATGACCAAGTCAATCTTGTACTCTCGTAGAAGTTCTAGTTGTTTGGCTTCTTGCTCAGCTTTGGTTTCTTTTGTAATGGGAATATGGTGGAAATCTGCCCCGAATTGTGCGCTAATTTCTTGAAGCGTGGCATGGTTGCTAATAATTAACGGAATTTCTGCTAAAAACTCCTTGGAACGTTGCCGCCAAAGCAAATCTAACAGGCAATGGTCTTGCTGGCTCACCCAAATCGCAATCCGGGGTATAGTGCCAGAAAAATGGAGTTGCCAGCTCGCTTGTAGAGGTTGCGCGATCGCATTAAAAGCTGGTCCAATCAGATCGCACGGTAAATTAAACCCATCCAACTGCCATTCAATTCGCGTCAGAAACAACCCAGCTGCAAAGTCTGTGTGTTGGTCGGCATGAATGATATTGCCGCCGTTGGAGTAGATAAAGTTAGCAAATTTGGCGACAAGTCCCCGTTGGTCGGGGCAGGAAATCAGTAGTGTTGCGGTGGGGACTGTCATGTGGCGATGAAGTGTTTGAGACTTGGGAGTTGAAACTTCCTGTCCCAGTGTATTATGAACCATTAATTCATAACCCAGCATTCAGAATTTATCATTCCATTCCAGTTCCTAACCGCTGCAACTTATACAAACTCGCATACAGCCCATCCTGTTCCAATAGGTCTTCATGGCTGCCGGACTCCACAATCTCTCCCCGCTTCAACACCAAAATTCGGTCTACGTTACGAATCGTCGAAAGCCGGTGAGCAATGATAATCGCAGTTCGTTGTTCCAATAATCGATCTAAAGCTTGTTGAATCAGTGCTTCGGTGCCGACATCCAAACTAGCTGTTGCTTCATCCAACACGAGAATCTTCGGGTCGCGAATGGCAGAACGGGCAAATGCCAATAACTGCTTCTGACCTCCAGAGAGATTCGTTCCTCGCTCTCGTAACTGGGTGTCGTACCCTTGAGGGAGTTGCTCGATGAAACTAGCAACATTAGTCACTTGTGCGGCGGATTGAACCTCTTCGATGGAATAACGTTCCCCAAGCGTGATATTGCTCTTGACATCACCCGCAAACAGGAACCCCTCCTGAAGAATCACGCCGATATAGCGTCGTAGTTCCGCCTGCGGAATATCGCGAATATCAATGCCATCCACCAAAATTCGTCCGTCTGTGGGTTCGTAGAGGCGGCAGAGAAGACGAATAATTGAACTCTTACCAGCGCCTGTAGGACCCACTAAGGCAACCTTTTCACCGGGACGAATGGTAAAGTGCAGGTCTTTGAGCACGTACTCGTCCTGCTTGTAAGCAAACCACACATGTTCAAACCGAATCTCTCCCGGCTGGGGAGTAGAGAGTAGGGAGGGAGAAGTCAGAGATTTTTCGCCACTAACCTGTTCCGGGTCGCGGATTTCTACAGGTTCGTTCATAATGTCGCTGAGGCGCTCGATCGCTGTAAAACCCGCTTGGAGCATCGTAAATTTTTCGGCAAATCGGCGCAAGGGGTCAAACAACCGCTGAGCGTAGAGGACGAAGGCAGATAAGGCACCAAAACTCAAGCTCTTGCCGAGAACGAACCAACCCCCCAGCGCTAATACACCTGCAATCGCTGCCAGACCAATCCATTCTAGGGTTGCGGAAACGGCTGAATCGTAAAAGATGGTTTGGTCTACCTCACGAATGTAGCGCTGATTGACCTCCCGGAACATTTCCGTATTGAATCGCTCTCGCCGGAACAACTGCACGATATTGATCCCGCTGATGTTTTCTTGCAACATCGAGTTGAGCGCGGAGAGTTCTTCTCTCGATTTGTAGTTGGCTTTGCGATACTGCTGCTGGAAGTAAAGAATTAAACCTGTAACCGGCACGAGCATTAGCACCAGCATCAAGGCTAGTTGCCATTGCAGTAAAAACATGGTTGCAGCAATCACCAGCATGGAGAGGATGTCACCGATAATCCCAATCGCACCGGTTGAAAAGACATCTCCTAGGGCTTCGACATCACTCGTTAGTCGCGTAATCAATCGTCCAACTGGAGTTCGGTCAAAAAAACGCACGGCGAGAGAGGTGACGTGGTCAAATAGGTCGTCGCGAATGCCTGCCGTCATTTGTTGTCCGACCTTTACCACTAGGAATCCCTGAAGGGCGACAAACACGAGTCGAACTACAATCGTCAGTAGCAGTAGACCAATCAGGATATTCAGTCCATCCGCTAGATTGAGACCCCTCAGAAAAAACCAGACTTGATTTTCGGAGCGAAGCAGGGAGATTGCCTGCCCGATAATCAGTGGCTGAATCGCACTAGCGATAGAAAGCGGTACCAATAGAGCAATAGAAACGAATAGAAGCCGTCCATTGCGACGAGCATAAGGTACTAGTCGCAGGAGGAGCCGCCAGTCATTCTCTCGCGGCCTGTGACGGCGATCTGCCTGTGAAAGTAAAGATATATTACTCATTTAAGCTAGAAGTCGTAATTTCTATAACAAAACCAACAAAAACTACAAAAAAAAGCACAAGCTTTAATAATCTAGCTTAGGAGACAATGCCATGCTCGTGCGTGAGGTAGAGGCAGTTAGACTGCAATTGAAGCAGTTTATCGCTCGTAATATCGAAACTCCCCGACTGCAATTGAGGCAGTTTACACCCGATGATACGGAGGAGTTGTATTACATCTACAGCCATCCGGGTCTGTTTAAATATATGTCCAACGAAAAACCACTGCTGTTGGAACAGACGAGGGCAGCAATTCAGTCCATGACAGAAAATTGGGAAAACTATAACTTCGGGGTGTGGGCGATCGTTCATAAGGAAGATCGAAAATTAATTGGTCATTGTGGGCTGAAGTTCCTCGAAAATACGACAGAAGTTCAAGTTGGCTATTTGTTGTTAGAGTCTTACTGGAACCAGGGTTTAGGCACAGAAGCCGCCTCTGCTGCACTCAAGTATGGGTTTGAGGTGATTAGCCTCCCCAGAATCGTTGCGATCGCAAAACCGGACAATATTGCTTCGCGCCGCGTGATGGAAAAACTGGGCATGAACTATGAAAAAGATGCCTACTTTTACGAAAATGATGTGGTGTACTATTCCATTTTACGGAACGCTTATCTGTCAACAGTTAGGGGGTTAAAGCCCACAGCAGACAGTCAGCATCGTCTTTGTCCCGTGCATCAGCCGCTGTGTTTAGGTTAAATCCTCGGTAGAAGTCGCCGAGAGGCTGATAGACCGACCCTAAAGACAGACTGACTCTCACTCAGACCTTCTTTGCCAAAGAATTCGGATGATCTGTAATCGATTTACAGTAATCCCACAGTAGAACCTTACACCGAACAAGACCAAGCGATTAAGTGCGATCGCGTTACTACAAAAAACTTTTGAACGCCCTGTAATGAGCATATGGAACGGTAAGAAGGGAAAAAACTCTTACTTTCGTACCAGGAAGACTATCTACTAAGCTCTATTACGAAAGGCATCACGCTCGTCGGACTCTTACATTTTTTTAATACTCCTAAATCGCCAATTCGCTACGCTAAAAATGGCGAGATTTTATGAACAATCACCACTCTGCTCAGGGATTGAATGCACTAAAACAGAGCTGGCTTAGAATGATTAGAAGAAAAGCCTAGACTAAATGCAAAAACAGGTTCAAGTTAAACCCAATTCTAAAAGGCAAACTATAGAAGAATCCGCAGATGGTCAACTGACGGTATATCTCAAGTCGCCACCAGTCGATGGCAAGGCAAATCAGGAGTTGATCGAACTCCTTGCAGACAAGTATGATGTGCCGAAGTCCCAAATCCGCATCAAGTTGGGTTTATCGTCCAGGAATAAGCTGGTTGAAATTGACCTTCAGTGAGCAGTGAGCAGTGAGCAGTGAGCAGTGAGCAGTGGGCAGTGAGCAGTGGGCAGTGAGCAGTGGGCAGTGAGCAGTGGGCAGTGAGCAGTGGGCAGTGATAAAGCGTCCACTGTCTGATTGACGGGCTGCATGTATTCTTATAATTTGAGGGTTGCCCAAAAAGTTGAGGATTGGTGGTTAAGATGAAACTCAAACTTATACCAGGGTTAGTCAGAGCGTTAGGAAGCTTTAGCGCGATCGCGGCAATGTCTACGGCGGCAATGGTCATGACACCCGTCATCGTGAAAGCCCAATCGCCGTCTGATGCAGCTTCTTCATTTTCAGCAGTAACCCAGCTATTTCCCATCCTGTCGGGTGTTGAGCTGACAGCACAACAGAAAATCCAACTGGCGGAACTTGCTACCGATGCTCAATCTCAGCTCGAACAAATTGTAACTCCAGACCAGCGAGACAAGTTTCGTTCAACATTAGCATCTGGCAAGGGGTTTGGTGAGGCGTTTGCGGCGATGAATATTACCCCCGATCAGCAATCGAAAGTACAAAACCTCATGCTCTCGACCCGATCGAAGTTAGTCTCCACGTTTACCCAAGAACAGCGACAAAAAATTCTGGAGAACGTGCGATCGATTCTCATGCTAGGACCAACTCAGTAAAGTCTCTAGTACATTATTTATTCTCGGCATCAGAGTCGTACCCCCTGTGGGTGTCTGAAGTAGTTTAAATCAAAGTGGCTGAGTTCCTTTGAACGACAGCAATGATGGGTGCAAACATCTACAACTACAGATTGGAGCGACGGAACGCGATCGCTTCTCTGATGCCGATAGTAAACTGAGTTTTTCCGCCGTGGGATGGGTGTCGTACCTTCTGATAATCGATACCCTGCCTCTTGAGAGAAGATGCAGCCGTATTCCCAACCGCAACAACTGTTTGAATATCAAACAATTGAATTAACCTTTGTAAAAACTCTTGACCGATGAGTAGTTCAGTTCCTTTGGGTTTGCGATTTGAGCGTTCGCTACCAGATTGAAACGGGTGAAACGGAAACGCATTCCAAATTAAGGGGACAAATTGAGCTGTCTCCAATGTTTCCCAAACAATGCTAGCGCTAGCTTCACGAGACAGTGTTTTCGACTCATCACTGATTCGATAGCCTCTGGATTGACCAAACAAACCTAATTTTTCCAATCCGTTCATCAAGATAAACTCACTGGTAAACGGCACGCCCGTTAAACGGCATCCTCGATACCCTGGAGCCTCTCCAACTAACAAAACTTGAGGGTTTAGGGTTAGCATTTGTTGCAGGTATAGCAACAAATTGTGTCTTCTGAGGGAATGAGCATTGACCTCATAGGAATACTGATTGCAGGCATTGCTAGGTAATTTAACCCTCGCCAAGTTCTCTACAAACTGGTTAATTTCAGAAATTCGTTGAGGTTGGATATGTGGCAAGGAAACAAGTCTGACTCCTTCGCGTGCGATCGCTTTATGACCATTCATGGTGTGAGGACAACAGTTCACCAATTAGTTTTTTAGAATAAGCTAGACCTTAATTAAAGCCAATTTATAAAAAACAATTTTTATGGTTTCTCTTGCCCGTAAGTACTTACTCGAAGACATTCCTCGCTTTCTGGTTGCTCAGGCAGGAATTATGTTTGCCGTGACGCTGGTTACTCTGCAAACAGGTGTCTTTAATGGGTTCACTCGCTCTACGGGTCAGCTCATTTATAACTCTACAGCCGATCTTTGGGTCGCATCGGATAGCTGGGTACAACTTGAATTAACCCTGCCGATCCCAGTATCTCAGGTTGTTACAGCACAAAACGTTCAAGGCGTGGCACGAGCTGAAGGATTAACATTTAGTAATGCGTTGTGGCGCAGTTCCTCGGGCGCAATTACTTCCGTCAGAGTCATCGGATTTAACTTGAAGGGGCAACTGTTCGCGCCTGTCAATATCCAGCAGGGAAGTATCAGTGCGCTCGCAGAGCCTTATACCGTATTCGTAGATAAAACAACGTTGAGTTCACTGGGTATCAACAAGATCGGTGAAACGGTTACAGTTAGCGGCCTGCCAACACGAGTCGTGGGCTTTACACAAGGAAACCGCTCCATTGTGTCAAATCCTTTTATGTTCACCTCTCTAGAGACTGCAAATACTTACCTAACCTCGGGTCAGGTTTCTAATATGACCTGCCGATTACCCAAAGGTTCGGAGGACTTAACCTGTACTAATACTTACTCAAAGACCCTTCAACCTTTGACGCCTGTCAACCCTCCTCCTGTCCCTAAGAAGTTAGTCGCCTCAGACCTCATTACTTATATATTGATTAAAGCTGAGCCCGGTCAGGATTTACAGGTACTCAAGCGAAGACTACAAGCTGCTTTACCCAATACTCGGGCTTTTACTCGTGATGAATTGATTAAGAAGAATCAAACCTTTTGGCAGAAGCGAACGGGTGTAGGATTTATTTTGGGTCTGGGAGCCTTGGTGGGCATTATTGTCGGAGCTGTGATTGTCGGTCAGATTCTCTACTCTTCTGTATCCGATCATCTCAAGGAATTTGGCACGCTCAAGGCAATGGGTGTGTCAGATCGAGTCGTGTATGGAGTAATTATCGAACAGGCGCTTTGGATGGCGGTTCTCGGCTATCTTCCCAGTACGCTGCTATGCTATGGCATTGCGACTTGGACCTATACGGCTAAAGGAATTTTAATTTTAATTACTCCACCCTTAGCGATCGCAATTTTTGCTCTGACAGTCACCATGTGCATCGGTTCAGCCATCTTCGCTATTCAAAAAGTTACTCGCCTCGATCCAGCCATGGTGTTTAAGTCGTAATTTAATAGATAGCGGGCGAGACGCCCGCTCCACAAGATGGGGTAACTGATTTTTGGGAAATCTCCTAGTTGACTCTCCCAGTCTCTTCTTGGGTTACTTGAGGATGGTCGCTTCTGTTTTTGCGATCGCTAATCGTGTCTTCAGTACAGAATCCGGATTTAAGCTGATCGAATCAATCCCCTGTTCCACCAAGAATTGAGCGAATTCAGGATAGTCACTCGGAGCTTGACCGCAGATACCAATTTTACGATTAGTCTGTTTCGCGCAGGCAATCACTCGCGCTAACTTGCGTTTGACAGCTTCATCGCGCTCGTCAAATAGATGGGACACTAAGGCAGAATCGCGATCGAGTCCCAGAGTGAGCTGAGTGAGGTCATTCGAGCCAATGGAGAAGCCATCAAAGATTTCGCTAAAGCGATCGGCTAACTCGATATTACTGGGCAATTCGCACATCACATAAACCTGTAAGCTATTCTCGCCTCGGACTAATCCGTGTTTTGCCATCTCCTCCAGTACTTTGCGTCCTTCAGCAGGGGTGCGACAGAAGGGAATCATGGGAATTACATTAGTTAAGCCCATTTCATCCCGAACTCGCTTGAAGGCTTTGCACTCCAACCCAAAAGCGTCTCGATATTTCGGATCGTAGTAGCGCGAAGCGCCTCGCCAACCCATCATTGGATTTTCTTCCTCTGGCTCAAACTCTCGACCACCAATCAGGTTGGCGTATTCATTGCTCTTAAGGTCTGACATTCGCACCACCACGGGGTTGGGGTAGAATGCAGCGGCTAGCATCCCAATTCCCGATGCGAGTTTATCGATAAAGTAATCGGACATCTCCTCATACTGGTGCGCCAACTGGCTGATTTCCCACTTCGCGGCTTTGTCCTTCAAGGTGTCGAAGTTCAGGAGTGCGAGAGGATGGACTTTGATGTGATTGGCAATGATAAATTCGGTGCGGGCTAATCCCACACCATCATTGGGAATCAAGGAGAGTCTGAACGCTTCTTGAGGATTGCCAACGTTCATTAATACCTTGGTGCGGGTTTGCGGCAAAGTACCCAGTTCCAGTTCTTCCACTTCAAAGGGCAACAAACCGTTGTAAATGTGTCCTTCTTCCCCCTCGGCGCAGGAAACGGTCACCTCTTGATCGTCTTTGAGAATATCCGTTGCGCGATCGCAACCTACAATGGCAGGAAGACCTAATTCTCGTGCAATAATGGCAGCGTGGCAGGTGCGTCCCCCCTGGTTGGTAATTACGGCACTGGCTTTCTTCATAATCGGTTCCCAGTCGGGGTCGGTGCGGGTTGTGACCAACACTTCTCCTTCCTGAAACTCATCGAGCTTGCGAAGGTCTACAATAATCCGCACTTTACCCTGCCCGATCATTTCACCGACTGCACGACCCGTTAGCAGGGGTTCAGGTGGCTGTTCGGTGACTTTGTAGATTTTGAGAACATTACTCGCTTTTTGAGAATGGACGGTTTCAGGACGAGCTTGCACCACAAATAATTCGTCCGTCATCCCATCCTTCGCCCATTCAATATCCATTGGGGTGTAGGTTTCCCGAACGCTGGAGTAGTGGTCTTCAATAATGCAGGCCCACGTTGCCAGCTTGAGAATTTCGTCATCGGTAAGGGCATATTTTGCCTGTTCTAATTTCGGAACAAGCACATTGGTTGTCGGCTTGCTGCCCCCGATGTCGT
>DATNPC010000434.1:0-2149 GCA_036703375.1 Allocoleopsis sp. | reverse complement strand
CAAGGTTTAAGTCAACAAAAAACGAAAAATAAAAGAGCGGTACCCGGGGTTTGTTGTAGTCCATGCTTGAACGAGGTTGACAAGACAAGCCTGGTGTAGTTTAATTTAGTTAACCGGTTAATAAATACACCGATCTGGATTGGACGTTGACAAATGCAAACAGAATCGTTTCTGCAAGTGTTTGCGAATCTTGCACGAAAATCTAAGCAAGCTTTGGGGCAACAGCTTCAACGCTATGGGGTTCACTCTGGTCAGCAGTATCTCCTCGAACTCTTGTGGGAGAGACCCGATGGTCTGGCGGTAGGGGAAATAGCCGAACGACTTGATGTTGAGACTCCTTCGATAACCCGAACCGTTCAACGGATGACCCGCCAAGGATTCGTGGAGAAACATCCTCATCCCGTTGACGCTCGCTTAGTCATTGTAAAACTGACCGAGAAGGGGCAGGCTCTTGAGCATGTTATCCCACAGGCAATAAGCCATTTTGAGGAGCAAATGCTTGCCGGGCTCTCTGAAGTCGAACGAGCCTTTTTGATGCGCCTGATTCAACATATGGATCAGAATGTTGAAGACATTCCACCGGAGCCCTGACGATCCGCGAACATGGCACTATGAAGACGCTCTGTTTTGCTCATTTCATTAGTCGACTAACGTTTTGCGCGCTGTTTGACGAATTCTTCCCAAACGTCGTTTGGTGAATCCTCCAATGAAAGGGAGAGCGATTATGGATATTCGTGATAAGGTCGTTTTGATTACCGGAGCGTCCGCCGGCATTGGTTTAGCCACAGTCCGCCGCTTTGCCGCTGCTGGTGCTAAATTAGTGCTTGTAGCACGTTCTGCTGATGTGCTCAAACATCTCGCCGAGGAGTTGCAGAGTCAGGGAAGTGATGCGATTGCTTTGCCTGGCGACGTGAGCGACCCGCAGCAAGTTCGGGGAGTTATTGAGGAGACGGTTCGCCACTTTGGTCGTCTGGATGTGCTCATCAATAACGTAGGGCAGGCTGCAGTTGGTACGATTGCTGACCTCAGCCCAGATGACTTCCACAAGATCCTCGACCTCAATGTGTTTGGACCGTTAGCAGCTATGCAAGCTGTAATTCCAATCATGCAAAAGCAAGGTGGGGGACTGATTATCAATATCAGTTCAGTGGTCTCCAAGATGAGTATTCCTGGGTTGGGAGCCTATGCAGCTACAAAAGCCGCTTTAAATATGATTTCCGATACGGCTCGAAGTGAATTAGCCTCGGAGAACATTCGATTAATTACAGTTTATCCGCGTTCGACTGCAACGGACTTTGGTAAAAACGCGCTAGGAACTCCGCGTGTAAGCCAAAAGCGAAAAGAAGGTTCCCCCATGGCTGATACGCCTGAATTTGTCGCAGAGAAAATTTGGGTCGCAGCTTTACATGAGCCAGATGAGCAATATATGGATTAATGAGCTCGTGCTACCCTGTGCACATAGGATGTGGGAACACTTTGTAGAAACGAACGCGATCATGTCTTTAGTAAAATGAATCCCGCAATTAGGATCTGTGAATTTACTTCTAATGGAGGTACCAGTGCTTGGGTTCAATCTGTGAGGATATCTTGATCGCAAGGACTCCCGAGGATGTTTGGGATGCAATACGCGATGTCGGCAATGTCCATCGTCGCTTGGTTCGTGACCAAGTCGTGGATGCTACCATGGACGGTGACGTTAGAATTCTTACCTTCTCAAGCGGTGGAATGGCACGTGAGCTTATCGTAGCCGTGGATGAAGAGGCACGCAGGATGGCATATTCAGTGATTGGCGGACCCATGCCGCTTACACACCACCATGCTTCGTTTCAAGTATTTTCAGCGGGCGAAAAAAATAGTCGGCTGGTCTGTATAACCGACTTTTTGCCCAATGAACTTGTAGAAGAAGTCCGACTGCGTGTCGAACGGCTTGCTAGGACGATGAAACAAACATTGGAAGCTTCAACTCTGTAAAAATAATTCCATGTTACAACGACGTTTCCGGGGTATAAGGCAAGTAGGACGGAAAGACCTGTAGTCTGCCTCAACCCAAGAATGCATTGTAGCGATATGATTGATGGTGTGTCTCACGAAATTGTGAGACATGCCATTTTTTAAAGAAATCTCGTAGGAAATCTACTTGCGTTAACGG